>CBIHOP010000160.1:0-7599 GCA_966211385.1 uncultured Bacteriovorax sp. | reverse complement strand
TATTGGATGAACCGACAGGTGCTCTGAAATGGGAAGAGATTCTCACTAAAGCTCGTCACATCATCACATACTGTGAAAAATTCAATGTGCCGATTACTGATTCCATTACTATTTTGAATTTCGAAAAATCACTTGAGCGTTCAATTGATATTTTGATCGGAAATAAAAAAGTAGAAGTGATCGGGAATCCGAATGGAAAACATGTTTTCTATTCGATCAAAGAAGATTCAAGAAAAGAAATTCTCTACTTTAAAAATACTGTTCTTCACCATTTCATCATCCCTTGGATGGTGCACATGGGATGGGTCAATCTATTCTCCGGTCACATCGCTAACGTTGAAGACCTGAAAAAGTTTTTTATCAATCAAAGAAAGCAACTCATTCACGAATTCTATCTTCCAACAATGAAAACGTTTCTCACGGAAACGCTGGCCATTGTTTCCGATGCCATCGGAAGAGAAGTTTCATCGATTGAGGAGTGTATTGAACTTTCTCACAAAGATCTCTACCAGATCCTGGCGAAGGTTTCGCTTTTCTCACGCGCATGCAATTACATTCTGGAAGCTTATTATATTTGCGGCCTCACTTTAACTTCACTTTCAAAAGACCATAAAGAAGGCTTTAAGATGGACACTTATCTTAAACGCTACAAAGAGGTTTTCGAGAGTGAGCGAAAACTTCGCCGTATCATCCGTTATGCTGAAAGTTACTCAGTTCCTCTTTCTAAATCGAGTTTGCAGTATTTCATCCACGCTAAAATTGTGGAAAGTAACAGCGGATTCTACGCCGTTGGTGATAATGAAAAGCTCGCTGAAGTTTTAAGCAAAGTGGAAAACGATCTGACGGCCCAGCTTTCAATTAATCTTTTAAATTAAATGCAACCTCTAAAAGTCACAAAAAGTGAATGGGGAAGGAGACGGTTCGTACAATCGAAGCTCCTCGTTTCCATTGATTTGTGGCAAGAGGAACTTCTCAAACTTAAAGATAAAATTTTAACCGAAACCACGTTGCAGATCATAGGCCCTGAAGCAGTCATTGCCCTCAATGATGCTGATGAAGCTCAGCTTTTAGTCGAAGTTCTGGGTCTGCCTACTGAAATTTTGGAGTTGGTCGATTCTGAAGGGGCCGAAGCCTACGTCTATCAATGTCCCGAAT
This sequence comes from uncultured Bacteriovorax sp., assembly GCA_966211385.1. GTDB lineage: Bacteria > Bdellovibrionota > Bacteriovoracia > Bacteriovoracales > Bacteriovoracaceae > Bacteriovorax. The sequence goes on along the minus strand of CBIHOP010000160.1, from coordinate 6,444 downwards.
CCATCTTTGAACTCGATTTTTTGGGACTGATCAAACGAGCGCGTGAGATCGAGCAGATGCTAAAAAGCAAATTCCCCCAATCAATGGAGCCGGTCTTTCACATTGTGATAGACGGCCAAAAAATAGCACTTCATTTTTTTCGGCAAAAGGACTATAGTCAATCAAACACCCAAAGCGGTGCACTAATTTAATAAAAAGGTTCTTAATCACAAGGGCCTTGTTTCCAGGGGTAGAGTTATTAAAGACAATCAAGGTCAGGGCTTTCAGCGTTCAGGATTCAATTCTTCGAATAAAAACAGCGGTCCACGTGTAAATGAGCAAATTAGAATTCCAGAATGTCGTCTTCTCGGTGACGATGGAACTCAATACGGTGTTGTTTCGATGGCAGAGGCCAGAAGAATTTCTGATGAGCATGGACTCGATCTGGTTGAAGTTAGCCCTACGGCCCAGCCACCAGTTGTTAAACTTATCGACTTCGGTAAGTACAAATACGAATTGCAAAAAAAGGCCCAAGAAGCGAAGAAGAAACAAGTTGTGATCCAACTTAAAGAAGTTCAACTTCGTCCAAATATTGAGCAAGGTGACCTCGATACTAAGCTCAACCATTGCAAAAAGTTTCTTGACCAAGGTGATAAGATTAAGATCTCTATGCAGTTTAGAGGACGCGAAATGTCGTATCGTGATGCCGGAATGGAAAAATTCAAGGCCATCATCGCTCAAATCGTAGAATTTGGGGCAACGATTGAAGCTGATCCAAAACTCATGGGAAATAGAATTATCGCCATCTTAGCGTCGACAAAAAAGCCAGCGCCTAAGAAGACTGAAAAAGCAGACGAGAAGTCAGAAGCGCCAAAAGCGAAAAAAGACTAATTGTTTCTTTTTTTCAAGAAAGCCTTTTACAAAGAATGCGATTCTTGATATTTATACCTGCTTTAAAAAGCTTTATTGCACATATTAATAATTTTTGACGTTATTGTAGCGGAGTATTTCATGCCAAAAATGAAGACGAGAAAATCAGCAGCTAAAAGATACAGCGTGACTGGTACTGGAAAAGTAAAAAGAAGCAAATGTGGTCTTAGACATAAACTTGAACACAAAAGCACAAAAGTGAAAAACAGAGCTGGATCTGCTGCTCTAGTTCACCAATCTGAGCACGAAAAAGTAAGAAGAATGCTTCCATACGCATTCTAATAATTTAATTAATAAGACAGATGTTTTGGGCCTAAGTGATTTTTAGATGATCCCCCAACCATCGTTACAGGAGTAGGAAAATGGCACGCGTACGTAGAGGATTTAAAGCTAGAAGAAGAAGAAACAAAGTTTTGAAACTTGCAAAAGGTTTCCACTTTGACCGCAGAACAAAATATAAGCACACTGCTGAGACGGTAAAACGCGCTCTACACTATGCTTACGTTGGACGTCGTCTCCTTAAGAGAGATATGAGAAAACTATGGGTAGTCAGAATTTCTGCTGCTGCTCGTACACTTGAGACTTCATACTCAAAACTAATGGGTTCACTAAAAACTAACGGTGTAACTCTTAACAGAAAAATGCTTGCTGAAATCGCTGCGACTGACTTCGCTGGTTTCACAGCTATCAAAAACGCTCTTAAAAAGTAGTTTTTGCTTCTAAAAAAGATGAAATGAAAAGGCCCCAGAAATGGGGCCTTTTTTATTTGAGCTTTGTTTTGTGTCTGAGAATTTCTTTACCATTCACTTTGTGAATACACTCACCATCGGCGCGCAATTCGATAATGCCTGAAACTTCAGTTCCTGCTGGAGGAAGTTCAGCGGCCGAATTTGTTTTAACTTTTCCATTTTTCATTGCTGAAAGATTAGAAATAGACCCAGCAACATAGAGGTCTTCTATTAAATCTCTATCGTAAGTGAGAAGGCTTCTTTGTTCTGTTAAGTAATAAGGCGCCATGACTGAGGGTTTGCTGCTTTGGTGGCAAAGGCCTAAGAGGTGACCCATTTCATGAAGGATAATGGTGGGTACATCGAATTCGAAACTTGGATTATCGACCATTGTCATTTTCGAACCATAGTCACGGTAGTTCACAATGATGTCTGCGTGGGTGAGTTGAATGTATTCACCAAGACCGGCGCTGCTAGTAACTGTTCCATAAAACTGAGTAATGGCGAGAGCACTTGAACTCACATTCGTAAACCAATTGTGCGATTTATAAATACCAATTTCATTGTCACGAAAAGCGGTTGTCGTCGCGAAACCTAAAGAATTCGTTTGAGCGAAGGGAACTGTTATAAGCACACGGCTTGCTTGAACGGGAACGTTCCAGGCCTTGGCCATTTGTTCGAGTGGATTAAGTCCGCCAACGAGATCACTGTTAGTATAGTCAGTCGTAAATTCAGAAGACATTTTGAGATTGAGAGGAAGAGCGCTATTTGGCCATCGACCAACGAGGCAGACATTAGTTCCCTGATTAAGCGTAGGGTTGGCAGATGAACTCTGTGTGACCGTTTTAGTGCCTTTACAGGCCGATCCCAGGGCCAGGAGCAGAGTCAAGCAGGTGAATGTCTTTAGCGACTTCATTCCCTTATTATCGGGCCTTTTAAGCAGGGTATTGAGGAGGAAATCGGGTCTCCTTGAAATTGGTGGAGACCCGAGATTAAAGACGAGTAATTACTTAGAGTTGGCCTTTTTGTGGTCGTTTAAGAAAGCTTCTAAACCATTTGCAGTTAGAGGGTGTTTATAGAGGCTTTTGACGACATTTAAAGGCATCGTTCCTACATCTGCGCCTAAAAGTGAAGCTTCACGAACGTGGGCCGCATGGCGGATCGAAGCCGCGAGAATCTTAGTTGTATAACCGTAGTTATCGTAAACGGTGCGGATCTCATTGATCAGGTCGTTGCCGTTATGGCCGATATCATCGAGTCTTCCGATGAATGGAGAGATGTAAGTAGCTCCTGCTTTTGCAGCTAATAGAGCTTGGTTGACTGAAAAACAAAGTGTGACGTTTGTTTTAATGTTTTTCCCAGTGAAGTATTTGCAAGCTGCGATTCCTGCTTCTGTAAGTGGAAGTTTAATAACAACGTTTTTGTGAATTTTTGCGAGTTCTTCACCTTCGCGTTTCATCCCTTCTACGTCTGTTGCGATAACTTCAGCAGAAATGGGTCCGTCGATAATTTCAGAAATTTCGCGGATAACGTCTTCTTGTTTGCGACCAGTTTTAGCGATGAGAGATGGGTTGGTTGTGACCCCATCAACAATACCCAACGAAACTGCTTCCTTAATTTCTTCGATGATTCCTGTGTCTAGAAAAAATTCCATTTACCTTACTCCTTCGTCTAATAGAAATGCCTCCTGAGCTTACTCCTGACATCTTTTTTCATCAACATTTTTCCCACTTGAGCGCGTTGCTCTTTTTTGAGTTACCATGGAAGAATGAAATCTTTGATTTTAGCTTTTATTATTGTCATATCCCAGGCTTCGTTTGGCGTTGAAGACTCCACTCCCCAGTCAAAGAAGGTGAGAATGGGGGCGAATATGCCTCAAAGAACACTCGTGATTGATACCGATTCATTCTTTGATCCGAAATTCGATTACTCGAATTTTTCAGGGAGAGTCACCGATCGTGACAAGACGGCTTCCATTGTTAAGGTCTCCAGCGAAAATAGAAATGTGAAGTTTTTTAGAGCGGGTGATCTCGTCGAATTTAAAGTTCAGAGTTTACAAGACAAAGAATATTGCCAGGGATTTGTTCGTAGTATCGAAGATCACTACTTCGTCATGTACGTCAAAGACATCAATCCTTGTTATTCCACTGACGATTATTTTAGAAGAGGAACTGTGCTCGTCATGAGTTCGCCAAAACTGGCGGAACGAGTTCGTGAAGCTTCAGTGTATCGAGCATCTCTGCTTGATAAGAAAAAAGATTTTATGGTGCAATTAAATGGCATCAACAGCGACATTTGGAATTTTGAAGAACAAAAAATTCAAGTTGCCTCGGAATATGATCGCCGTATTGCTGAAATTGAAAAAGAAAAAACAAAAGCGCTTGATGAGCTTCTTACGAAAAGAAACGACCAGGTTAAATTGCAGCGTGAACTTGCGTTTCGTCTCGACAATATCGATAAAGAACTTGGCTTTTATAGAGTTGAGAAAGAGGAGCTCTTGATCGATCGCTGGCATATGGATCAGGATCTTGGTTATCCCGTTTATAAAAGACCTGAAGAATTACGGCCCCGCCCTGAACCGGGTGAGAGGATGATTGAATAAAAAAAAGGGGCCTTTGTAGGCCCCTTTTTTTTAGTTCATTTTTTTAGCGTTGTTGAAGATATCTTCCAGAATTTCCTCGTTGTAGAGGAAGTTCGGAGCGTGCTCTAAATACAATTTCAAATCGTATGAAGGAGCAAGGCCCAGCCATTCTTTGATTAGAGTTGTGCTCTTTTCTTGCTGAATCCATTTGAAGATACACGCCTGACGAAGTGACTTTGGAGTCAACGTGATCATCAATTTATTACGGTAGTCTTCGAAAATGATTTCGATTCCTCTTGGGCTTAAACCGCCAGAGATAATTCTGTATGGGTTAGCATAGAAGAGAAGATTGTCGAAAGTAATTTGCGATTTTGCTTTCATCTCTTCAAGGATGAGTTGGTATTCAGCGTAGACTCTTTCAAAAATTTTCGGAAGAACAACTGTATAGGCATCACGTTTTGGGTGATGGATAAGAACGCGCGCTTCTCCGTTAACGAAAGTGATGTCTGAAGCTTTAAGCTCTGATAGATCAGAAACTTTAAGACCTGCACCGAAGATTAAAAGGAAAAGAATTTGATTTCTTTTTGAAAGCAATTCTTGAATTTTATCATTTGAGTGTGACTCTTCTACTAAGTATGTCCAAAGAGTTTTTACGTCGATGAAAGGAGTTGGACGAGGGATGTCCAAGAACTTTGGAGACGTCGGAAGCTTTCTCACTGGGTTTGAAGCCACGAGAGACTTGTTAAGGAGGAAGTCGAAGAAAATTCTTAGGGCCTGAACTCTTCTTCTTCTTGAGTTATCTGAAGAATATTTTTTTTCTAAATATTTTCCGTAGTTCGTCACCAGGGCCTGATCAAAATTCTTCACTTCAACTGAAGCATATTCAGTATTGAGGTAGAAGTTGAAGCAATCAAGGTCTGTCTTATAGTTCTTAAGCGTGTTCTGGCTCTTTCCTTGCGCGCGTAAATTGCGATAGAACTCTTGTTGAAGTTCATAAAGTTCTGGAGAAGGAGTGCTCGTTATCCCCGCCAGGATCGCTGGATCCACCGCTGGGGTCGTGCTTGCTTGTGTAGGGTTAAGATTCGTCATAAACGTCAGGTCCTTTTTATTAAAAAGTGAAAAAGTGTGTGTGTGCGGACTAATTTCAAAGCTTTAGGTGGGGGATAGTATCGTACTTGGGTAAATTGTACAACCAGAAAAATCCTTTCCTTGATAACGCTCCTAACAAGTGATAAAACGCGACACGTTCTTACAATTGAATAAATAGTGGGCCATATGGTGCAAGAGACGACCTTTAATTCAGCATATCAAGCAGATGGGAGTGAAAATATTTTATCTCCGCATGCTTGGCTTGATGCGCTTTATTCTGAGGCGTCACACAAAAAAATAGATCAATCCCACTTCTGTCATCTTTTAAAGTCATTTCTTTCATTTAGTTTTTTAGAAAAAGAATTAAATTATTCTTTTTCAGACCGCAAAAATTTAGCGCAAAGTTTTTATCAAACGACATTTTGTCATGAAAATCGCTCGCTCAATTTAATTAGCAACGAACGTTTAGAATTTTTAGGTGATTCACTTCTTAATATGATGGTGGCCGAAATTCTTTATGTGAAATACCCAGGAAAGAATGAAGGTGATCTCTCCAAACTGCGCGGCTCACTCGTTAATGAAAAAGAATTGGCGAAAATTGCACTCGCTCTTAACCTGGAGAATAATCTTTTTCTAGGAAAGGGAGAGTTTAAGTCTAATGGGCACCTGAAAGATTCTATTCTTGCAGATGCTTTTGAATCGCTTTTGGCCGCCATCTATATTGATTCAGATCGCGATACTGAGCTACTTAAAAATATTTTCCATAACATTGTGAAGCTTTACGAATCTAAAACAAAAAAAGATTTTTACAGCGATCAGGTGATTGATGAGTTTGATTCTAAATCAACACTTCAAGAACTGTGTGTCGCTAAGACGGGACTTTTTCCCATTTATAAATCGCGCGAACACGATGGTGGATTCACTGTCGAAGTTTGGGTGGGAGAGACTAAGATTGCCGATATGTTCGGACTCTCAAAAAAGAAAACAGAAAAAGAATTAGCAAAAAAGATACTTGAACAAAAAATCTATTAACAAAGATAGGAGACGAGAAATGTTAATTGAAGACCAGCACCCGCATAATAAATCCATCATGGTTGCCGTATTAGGGGCACCAAACGTAGGAAAAAGTTCACTGAT
>CBIHOP010000159.1:0-7650 GCA_966211385.1 uncultured Bacteriovorax sp. | reverse complement strand
TTTCATATTGGACAGAAACGGCTGATTTCTTCTCTTATGTGGATATCGACAATTCTGGAAAGCGACGTTGATCATTACAAAAAACGTGATTTAAATAGCTGGATGTTTATTAGGTTTCAAACAATATCTATGCTTGAACCAATGTTTTATGAAAATTATGCTTTCGGAGGGCCATATCTCTCAATTGTAAAAGATGATCTTCCTGGGGCTAGCATCATTTACGACAAAGGATTGAATCAATACCCTAATGATTTTTCGCTTCTTAGAGATGCCGGATTCCATTATTATTTTGAGTTAGGTGATTTCGATAAATCTTACCCAATCTATAGAAAACTTCGTTCATTTAAAAATGTTTCTCCCAGCATGATTGCCACTATGGCCCGACTGGAGTCTCGTGAAGGAAGACTTGAAGATGCATTTGAAATACTACTTACTCGTTACAATGCTATTGAGGATAAAGACTCTGCTGTAGCAAAGAAAATATTTTACTATTTATACTCTATAAAATCTGAAATGGATTTAGAGTGTCTAAATTCTAGAATCCCAAACAGAAAGTGCCAGCAAAATGATCTCGAAGGAAATCCATATATACTCGAAAAAAATGTTTTTCGTGCATCGAAACCTTGGACACCTTTTCGGACCAAGAAAAAGAAATAAAAAAAGGGCCTGCTTGGCAGACCCTTATCTTTTGGCTATCCAATATTAAACTAGATTAAAAACCACCAGGAGCATTCACTAAGCTTTTTGCTTCTGTGATTGTCCATTTATCCATTAGCGCTGCTGAAATGTTACCAACGGCACCTGCAGTAAATGTTGTTGCTGTCGTAGCAGTTGTCGGTAAATCAGAAGATGCTGGAACCGCTGAAGCACCCGACTTTAAGTGAGTTGTTGTTGGAGGCAAGTGAGAAGCTGATGTACATGTTGTACGTAGACCTACTTCAGTCGTATAACCAGCTGTGAATCCAACTCTGTAGTATCCTCTTGGAGTTGCTTCATAACCCAAGTCACCAATACAAGTTGCGTAAGCATCGAAGTCCGCCATTGAACCAACTTCTGTCGAATAAATAGCAGCTAACTGAATTTTTGCTTCAGATTGCTTCGCTTTCGCTTGATACTTTTTAAAATTCGGAACCGCGATTGCAGATAAAATACCAATGATCGAAACAACGACCATGAGCTCGATGAGTGTGAACCCGTTGGGATTCCCCAGAAACTTCTTCATAATACCTCTCCTGTTTTGCCAAAATTAAGATTTGGCCAAAGTTTGCATTCAAATCTGGCATTAAGAGCCAGGCTCAAATATTCGCTACATCTTTATTCTAAACTCGTTTTAAAAATTTATGTGATATTTAAACTAATCGGCTAAGAGCTTAACTTTCTTGAGTCCAAATTATTCCGCGCCACCGGCCGACATAAACATCGGCAAATACATGGCAACTAAAATGGTCGCTATGATCCCACCGAGCACTACGATAATTATGGGTTCGATCATCTTAGTGCTGGAAGTTACAAGGTTATCCACCTCATCCTCAAAGACTTCTGCTACTCTCGCTAGCATTTGATCGATTTGTCCTGTTTGCTCACCAACTCGAATCATTTGAGTAACGAGTTCAGGAAAATATTCTATCTTCATCAAGGGTTCAGTTAAGGTTTTCCCTTCAACAACTTTTCTTCTCACTTCTTTAATATCTTTTGCGATTACTGAACTATCCAACGTCTCAATACAAATATCAAGCGCCTCAATTAAAGAAACTCCTGCTCCAAGCAAGGTTGCCAACGTACTGGCAAAAGAACTTAGATTTCCTTTAATAACGACCTGACCAAAAAGAGGAACACGCATACTAAAATTGTCCCAAGCAATTTTTCCAGTTGGTGTTTTGATATATGACATGAAAAAGACAAGTCCAACGATTGCTGCTGGAACCATAATAGGTGTGTAATTACCAAGAAAGGCAGAAGTATCAATTACAAATTGAGTAATCCATGGAAGCTCTTTTCCAGACTCAGTTAACATTGAAGTAAACTGCGGAACAACGAACACCATCATGGCCCAGATAACGACCGCACCAATAACAACAACCACACTTGGATACATCATTGCAGATTTAATTTGAGATTTTGTTTTCTCTTGCTTTTCCATGTGAACAGCAAGCTTCTTTAAAATTTGATCGAGGATACCCCCGGCTTCACCCGCTTTAACAAGGTTGCAATACAGCTTGCTAAAGCCTTTTTGAGCTTCCATGGCTTCAGCAATAGTCTTACCTTCACCAACGTCAGTAGCAATATTTTTGATGGCCAGTTTTAATGAAGCATTTTTTTCGGAACGATAGAGAATTTCCAAGCATTGAAGAATGGGAACACCAGCGCTAATCATGATTGAAAGCTGCTTCGTAAAGGTTCCTAATTCTTTTGGGCTAATGGCAGAACCAAATCCCTTCTCAACCATCCAGGCACCGAGATCGAATTCAAGGATTGTTGGAGGTATAATTTTTTTTACACGTACGTTTTGGCCGCGAAGTGCTTTACGCACTTCCTTCTCATTGGATGCATCCATTTGGCCGATGACTTTTTTCCCGTTAGCATCGACGCCTTCGTACTTAAAAATACCCATGGAATTATTTTACCTTAATTCCTAGTTGTTGTGCTAATTCTTCAGGAGAATTTGAATATCCCATCGCTACTTCGGCCGTAATAGCACCCGATTCAACATGCTTTCTCAAACTTTGGTTCATCGTCACCATACCAGTCTTATCTTGTCCGATTTGCATCTGTGAATATACTTGGTGCAATTTATCTTCACGAATAAGGTTTCTGATACCTGCTGTAGGCACGAGAATTTCCATAGCGGCCACTCGTCCTTTCTCAAATGATTTAGCGATCAGCTGCTGAGAAACGATACCCTGTAGAACGAAAGACATTAACGTTCTAATTTGAATCTGTTGGTGAGCTGGAAAAACGTTAATTACACGGTTGATCGTTTGCACACATGAGTTAGTGTGAAGAGTACCGAAAACTAAGTGACCTGTTTCGGCGATTGTAAGTGCAGCTTCAATTGTTTCCATATCACGAAGCTCACCTACCAGAACGATGTCAGGATCTTGTCGAAGTAAACTTTTAAGAGCACTACTAAATGACAATGAGTCTGAACCAATTTCACGTTGATTTACCAAACATGATTTGTGAGCGTGCACGAATTCGACGGGATCCTCAAGCGTAATGATATGTCCTGCTTCGTTTTGATTGAGGTAATCAAGCAGCGATGCTAGCGTTGTTGATTTACCGGAACCAGTTGGTCCTGTTACGAGTATAAGTCCGTTTGAAACATCACACATTTTAAGAAGTACGTTTGGTAAGTTAAGAGCTTTGAAATCTGGAATGATCGAGGGAATGACCCTGAATACTGCAGCGACAGCACCTTTAGAATTAAAAACGTTTGCACGAAAACGTGCCAGTCCTTTAATACCGAATGAAAAATCCAATTCTAATTTTTTTTCAAATTCGTTCTTTTGATCTTCAGTGAGAATTTGGTAAATCAGTCTCTTTGTATCTTCACCAGACAGAGCGGCTGTTTTAACTTTAATAATTTCACCGTGGACTCGAAGTCCTGGTGAAGTTCCTGAAGTGATGTGCAAGTCAGATGCATTGCTATCCACCATCAATTTGAAGAGCTGTTGAATTTTTAAACTTTCATTGGCACCACCTTGAATCGTTCCCGATTGCGTGATTTTTGTGGGTCCACCTTTTGTTTTGTCTTCACTCATGCAACTTTCCTTGATTACATTTTATCTGCAGCTGAATTCGAAACAGCTTCATCGATTGTCGTTAATCCCTGTGCCACTTTTGTTAGGGCACACATTCTTAGCGTTTTCATTCCTTCTTTAATGGCGGTCTTTTTAATTTCATCAACCGATCCACCACGAAGCAGGATCTCCTTAATTGCTGGAGTCATATCGAGAACTTCATAGATAGCGACTCGACCTTTGTATCCAGTATTATTGCAAGTCGGACATCCACTTCCTTTATGAACAACTATTTTTTCAGCTGATGCTGGCGAAATACCGCAAGCAACTAAAAATTCCGGCTTAATGGAAGTGTCTACAACTTTACAATCTTTACAAATGCGACGGCATAGTCTTTGAGCAACAACGACGTTTAGAGATGCAGCTACCAGGAATGGCTCTATTCCCATGTTTACAAGTCGTGTGACTGTACTCGGAGCATCGTTCGTGTGAAGTGTTGAGAGAACCAAGTGACCAGTCAAGGCCGCTTCAACTGCGATCTCACCAACTTCATGATCTCGAATCTCTCCAACCATGATGATATCTGGATCTTGTCGAAGGAAAGATTTAAGAGCAACGGCAAAGGTCAATCCAATATCTTTTTTAACGTTAACCTGGTTGATACCTTCCAGGTTAAATTCAACCGGATCTTCTGCTGTTGAAATATTGGTATCAATTTTATTCAATTCCGCGAGAGCAGAATACAGAGTAGTCGTCTTACCAGAACCAGTTGGACCTGTTACAAGACACATTCCGTATGGTTTGTAGATACCTTCTTTAAAGACTTCAAGTTGTTTTGGTTCAAATCCCAACTTGGTCATATCCAATTGAAGGTTAGATTGATCAAGAAGACGAAGAACAATTTTTTCACCGAATAGTGTTGGCAACGAAGAAACACGATAATCGATTGGCTTTCCACCGATCTCCAACTTAATACGCCCATCCTGCGGTTTACGTCGCTCAGAAATATCCATCTGTGCAAGAATCTTTACTCTCGAAATAATCGGAAGCATAAGGTTCTTTGGCGGCCTTGCTGATTCAACAAGACTTCCATCTTGGCGGTAACGAATACGGAAATTATTTTCATAAGGTTCGATGTGAATATCAGAACACTTATTAACAAATGCTTCTGCTAGAATACGATTAACATACCTGATAACGTCATCACCAATATCATCTTCATTGATGTTGTCTTCTTTTTTGGCGTCAGCTTTTATCTCTCGAATTGTTTCTAAAACGTCTTCCAGATTCTCAGGAACACGACTAAAAATTTCAGCCCACGAAGATAAACTCGTTAAGATGAACTCTATTGGATATTGAAACAGCGCCTGAAGTTCAGCTTGAATTTTAATTAATGATGGATCATAAATAGCAACACTAACTGCTTTCGCATTTTTCTGAATAGGAAGAACGCGAAATTTTATAATGTCACTTTTCTTAACGATTTTTAAAATTCGCTCTGGTATTTTTGCTTTCGAAAGATCGATATAAGTTAAGTTGTAATTGTCAGCAACTTGCTTTGCAAATCTAGTGTCGTCGAAAAATTTAAAGTGGAGTAATCCTAGTTCTGAAATAACCAGTGGATCTTTATCCACGATGAGCGGGCGCAAGTCCTTAATAGGCACCATTCCCGTTTTAGTTATGACTTCAACAAATTCTTTTCTGAACATGAGTTAGTCTCGATCCCTTTATCAAATTTTGATAACTTATCGGCATTGATCGATGAGACTTGAACGAAGTTATTGGAAAGATTATCTGGCAGACCAAAACTGAACTGCGTATAGTGCCTGAAGCTCTAAAAGCTCTATTCCGTCGGAGTATTTTGCTCTTGTATTAGCAATAATTTTTAACTGCTCGCTACTGTTGTAATTTAGATCCCAAAAATGAGAATCTTGAGCGAGTTGCCCCTTATATAAATAATCGCGTCCGCAACAGTTAATCACAAGAACATTATTTTCATCAAAGCTTAACTGATTAAAGCTGTCAGTTATTTTCCGTGAATATTGTTTATAGGTAACTTTCATTTCATTTAAAGCATGAATCACAACATTGGCCATGGCGCCATCACCCAAAATTTTTACTTTTGGTTCTGTCGTTAAGTATTTTGGTAGAAGTTTGAGTATCGCCAGATAATCTGTATTCTCACCAAAAGCTTGTCCACCAATGAACTTTAAACAATTGATCGCATTTAATTTTTTAACTTGTTGTGAGAGTTCAGCATCGAATAAAAAATGTTTTTTGTAGGGAGCAGTTATATTAAGCCCATCGTACTTTTCACTTAAAATCTTTAATGATGGAATTAATGCTTCATCCGCATAATCAAGTAAGTCATAAGAAAATTTTTCATGAATGAGACGACCATAAATTTCAGGTGATTTGGAATGAGAAATATTTTTTCCAATCAATCCCAGTCTAAGCATGATTGAAAAATTTTTTTGTATCACTCACATCTTGAGAAATTTGGTGAATGAGTTCGTTCACGCTAGGAAATTTCTTTTCTTCGCGTAATTTCTTTATAAAGAGAACGCGAATTTCCTCGCCATAGATATCGTGTGTGAAGTCCAGAAGATGAGATTCGATATGTATATCGTAGCCTGTATTAAAAGTTGGATTGTGACCAATGTTAGTCACAGAATTATAGACCATATCCTTAATTCGAACTTGAGTGATGTAAACACCTTTCGCTGGAACAATAAGCTCTTTACTGTACCCCAGGTTAGCAGTAGGGAATCCAATTTTTTTCCCACGTCCCTCACCTTTAATAACTCGCCCAGAGATAAAATATTCGCGACCTAACAATTCTTTTGCTGCTTCCATGTCTCCGGCTTCAATCGCCTTTCTCACGACAGTTGAAGACACTTGTTTTTTATCTACAGTGAATTCTTTTTGCAAAACCAGTTGCGTATTTTTATTTTTGCAAAAATTTTGAGCAACATTAAAATCACCCGACTTATTGGCCCCAAAAGCAAAGTCGTGCCCTAAAAATATTTTTTCCACACCTTTGTTTAAAAAAATAAAATTTTCAAGAAACTGTTCAGGTCCAAGTGTACTAAAATCTCGCGTGAAATCTATTTCAAGTAGATAATCAACGCCACATGATTTAACGAGTTCGCGTCTTTCTTCATAGGTGTTTATGAGAAAACTAGTTAGACCTTTAAGCACTTGATGTGGGTGTGGGATGAATGTTACAAGAACAAACTTTGCGTGATCTTTTGCACACTCTCTCTTAATTGATTTTAAAAACTCTTGATGTCCAACGTGTACACCGTCAAAGTTTCCAATGGTGACATAAATCTTATCGTCACCGTATTTGTCACCAATCTCTTTAAGGTCTCTAATGAGAATCATAAATATTTAACCAATTCCGAGAAATGTTTATTGTTAAATGCGACTGGCTTAGCGTTTGCAGTTTGTCCATATTGAACTTGTTCAGTTGAGTTCAAAGCTTCTTTGAAATAATCTTTAGCTTCTTTGCTCATACTGCTCGATTCAAGAATATTCTGTACAGAGACGCCGCCTGCAGACATTTTGTTATCTTTATCCAACGAGCAAAGGACTTTGTAAAGATCAGGATAGTTGAGGCCCTTCTTCTTAAGTGTCTTCAAACTATTCTTAACTGTATGATCCTTAGGAAGGTCCATGTTTTTAAGGCTTCTGTACCATTGCAAGCAAACAAGTAAAATCATGATCCCTAGAACAGCGTTTAGAATATGAAAGAAGTAAGAGCCCAACCCTTTATCATTTAAGGGTACGGGCCCTACTAATCCCAGTGCATTTGGTGTAACGTCTTTCCCTTTATTGAACAGTCCATCCAGCAGTGATGTACCTGGAATTTTCACTTCTTCGTTTTGAGGTGTAGGTGCGGAACTTT
>CBIHOP010000158.1:0-7659 GCA_966211385.1 uncultured Bacteriovorax sp. | reverse complement strand
AATTTGAATTTGGATTGTTTGCTTTTGAAGAAGTAAAACATCGTCGAGCTTTTGGTCGATAATTCCAAGTTTATATAAAACTTCATTTTTAAAAGCAGCGTCGGGATCAGGATTAAGACCTAAAAGTTTCATCGCTGGTCCTGATGAAAGGGCACTCATTGCACCCATTACTCCGCCTTTTTTTAATCCATCGAGAATCATATTGGCAGTTGAAAAGATCGCACTCGCCTTTTTGGTTGTTTCGATAGCTTTTTTTACACCGCTTGGAAGTTCAAGGTTCAGAATCTTTGCAATTTTGTCTGTGCTATCAAGAATGATATTGAAATTGTTATTTAGTTTTTCTGCTTTATTAACAACTGTTACGAAATTATCATTGAGCGAGATTTGCTTGCTTAAAATGCTGGGATTGGAATCATCTTCTTTATTTGGTTTACCAATAAAAACTGATTCATAAAGAAATTTATTAATTTTTTTCCCATTGATTGCAGGATCATATTTGGAACTTAATTCAAATAGAGTTTTGGAGTCTTGGGCCAATCCTTTCATGGCCACACCTAGATCGTGATAATCTTTTTTCATCTCTTTTTGATAATCATTTATTCCACTTAGAAGCGCTCTAACCTCTTCAACCTTAAGTGCCACATTCTGGACGTCCTGATAGACTTTCAATATTTCTTTGAATGTTTTTTTATCTTTTAACTTGTCATGAATTTTCGAAGCGACAACTCCAATCAGCAGAGTTGTTAACTGCTCATCTTGATTGAGATTGGAACTTTTGAATAATGAATCGTATCTTTTAACAGAAGGAAGAGTCTCATTAACTAAGGCCAATAACTTCGAAGGGCCGTTCTGGGCGGTATTTTCTAATTTGGCACTCAATGCTGGTGAATGGTTGTTGATATCATTCAAAATAAATTCAGCAATTAAAGATGCGTTTTCAGAAATTCTTTGATCATAAATAGTGAATATGTTGTTAAGTAATTCTTTTTTTATAGTAGCCGCAGAATTCATCACAAATTGCTGTTCAAATGAGAGTCCAGAAAAATTCTCATCTAAATTGATTAATGTCTTGTTTAGAAATTCTTTATCGTTCTTAAATTTTGAACCATAAAATAAGAAATCATTTTTTAATACAGTTGAATGGCCATTGATCTCTTCAATGACTTTCGATATTTCCTCCAGCGAGAGTGGCTTAACATTTTGATCGATATATTTTTTATTTTCATTGTAAACACTCATTGCCAAATATTCAGGTAAAGCAAGATTACCCCGAGTTGATGAAAATAACTGCTGCCATAACTTAAACGCCTGTGACTCTTCTTCCATTTGAAAACTAGTAGTCGTCTCACCAATAAGGATCACTCCCGGTTTTGATTCTTTTGAGCAAGCACTAAGAAGTAAAGATGCAATCGTAAGAATTAGGATTCCAGATTTATTTTTCATTTAATATTCCATTTTTAAGTTGTTTTTAAGATCAATGTAACTAGCTCTATCAATCTGACCGTGTGGTCCCATGATTCCAGTGTCGCCATTTTCGCCTTTAGCACCGTCTTTTCCGGCCGAAGGAATTTGATTTCCACATTGGAAAATATAAGCTGGATTATAACTTCCCGGTCTGCCCCCAGCAGTTCCCATACCGCCTTCACCTGGTTGACCAGGTAAACTTCCTGAGCCTTTCACGAGCTGAATGTCGAGATCAAAATGTGATCCATCTCCCACATTGACGTTGGCCACTCCTGAGTTACCGCCTGAGCGGCCATTAAATGCTTTTCTTCCTTTAAATCCATCAATTCCGTTTTTACCGCTCGAAGGGCATGTTGTTGCCTCTCTGGCCGACTGGCAGAATTTCTCATCATCTCTTTCCTGGCAATATTCAACCCATTCAACAATCATGTCCTGTCCTTTAAAAAGTGCTGGATCCACGATTGGACGTTCTTCGATTTTAGCTGGTATGTTTGTAACGAGACCGCCATCTTGACCTCGCATCTCAATGAATAAGTAACCATAAGCAACTGATGCGTTGATGTTAAGAACACCACCGGAGCGTCCATCCATATTGTTGCCGGCCGTTTTCGTTTCAACAAAGGTTGCAATTTTTGCTTTCATCGAAATGAGCTGATCAACTTGAATATCAAAGTTTGTTCCAATTGTTTCGAGAACAACTCCTTCGGCCAAGACTAGCGTGCCGAAAGAATTTTTTCCACTTACTAGAATTTTGTTTAGATCGCCATTTTTGGAAATAAGTATATCTTTTTTCATGGAGAACTCAGCAGTGCCCATCAAGTCATTAGCACTTCTTAATTCACATTTTATAGTCTCAAGATGAGCAGTTATATCTTTTAGATCAACAAGAAGACTTAAAGTCTTACTCCCAGAAGGGAACATTTTTTGAAATCTTTTTTTGTCGTGAGGAGAGGATTGAGTTTCACACGAAAGTGTCGTTTCCTCCAACTCAGTTTTTAATTCTACTTTAATGACGTATTTATTCAGATTGCTGCTAAATTGATCAATATTAGAAAAATCCAATTCAAAATCAACAAGACGTTGTTTCGAAAATTTTGCGTAAGAACTATCCTGCCATTCCGTCGATTCAGATTCATTGAGTTCTGGTTCTTCTTTTGATGAAATCTGAGTGAGGTTCTCGCTCGTGCCAGCTATCTGTTGTTTTTTTTCGCCGCAAGATGTGAGTGACAATAAAAGAATAAGAGATGAGAGATAAAAATATTTCATAAATGCTCCTCTGTTGCGAGAAACATATAGTAAAGTCTCTAAATGATGGGGAAGTTACACGGAATCGGAACCAAATATTTCAAAAATGAAACGGGATTAAAGGCGTTTTAGAAGTTCCTCGGAAGCTTTTTTCATTTTTTGAAAGACTTCGTCTGCGGCTTCAAGAATTTCTTTGGATTCAGGTGAATGAATATTGTCATCATCGATTGATTCGATCAGCTCTTTGAGCATTGCAAACTTTCCAACCGTATCGTGTTTATATTTTTGCAGGTCACTGAATTTCATTCTGAGCTGTTGGTTGCTTGATATGTTTATAGAGTTTGGCCTGATTTATCTGCAATTCAGAAATTGTTTTTCTGATGGCCTTGTTATTTTTAGTGAGAGCGTTGCCTATAATTTCAGATTCAATTTTTTCAATAAATGCTGGAAGACCAATTTGCATGGCCAGATTTAATTGTTCTGTTGTGAGAACTGCCTTGGTAGGCAAAACAGCTTTTTCTTGAAGATGTTTTTCAATATCAGGAACACCGATAAGGCCTTTACCCTCTAGTGTGACAAGCTGAAAAAAGCGTTTAAGTTCGCGGATATTTCCAGGCCAGGAGTAATTTTCAAGAAATGACTTCGCTTCTTTAGTGAAAACAAGTTTACGCCCGGATTGACCATAAACGGACATTTCCTTCTTAAGAAGATCAAGAATATCTTCCGTTCTCTCACGTAGTGGAAGGAGCTTTATAGAGAGCCCGCAAAGACGCTGAAAAAGATCAAATCTAAAATCGCCTGCTTTAATTTTATCTTCCAGATTATCAAGAGTCGCAGAGATAATTCGGAAGTCCGACTTAATGAGTTTGTCAGAATTGACCTGGTAAAAACTTTTTTCTTCGATGGCCTTTAATAGTTTTGACTGGAGCCCTTTCGACATAGATCCGATTTCATCCAGGAAAAGAGTTCCACCGTTGGCCAGGGCAAGTTTCCCTTTCACTTCAGCATTTGCGCCCGTAAAGGCCCCTTTGGCATGCCCGAATAATTCTGCTTCCAGAAGGTCTTCGCTCAAGGCCGCACAGTTTACAGCAACAAAAGGTCCGCTGCGTTTTGATTGATCATGGATTTCTTTTGCAAGAAAAGTTTTTCCCGTCCCACTTTCTCCCAGTAAACAAAGGGGAAGATCTGTAGCGATAACCGGAACCATCTTTTTTATAATGTCTTTTTGAGCTTTAGATTTTGTAGGAAAGACTTCTGTAAAAATATAATTTTCAAGATAGTCGTTCTTTGAAAGAAGATAGCGGTTGAGTGTATCGGCGATACTCGCCTCTTCGTTCCCTTTAGAATAATAGTCACTACAGCCAAGCTCATAGGCATGCTCAATAATAGTCTCATCATGCAATGACGACATAACGACGCTATAAATGCCTTTTTGAGAAGCGAGCTTAAGGAGTTCAAGACCTAAGAGCTCAACGCCCGTATTATCCAGATTAAGATCAATGAAACATAGATCGTAAGTGTTGTTGAGTTTAAGAACGGCATCATCATAGGTCGCAGCTTCAACCACGTAATGATCTTTAAGATGGGCCTTAATTTTCAGACGGGATAACTTTTCGTCATCAACCACAAGTATTCTAAGCATGTGGTGTTTTTACCACAGCTTAGAATACAGATTGATTTTATTGAAAAAAATACAGGATTTTAGCGTTTTTTAAGGGCCTGTTCAGACAGCGCTTTAAGTTTCATATATTGAGCTCGCTCAATTTCACGTCTGGCCTTCTCTTCCTGGTCGCGTTTTTCATCTGCGACCGATGTATTGACCTTTTTAGCAGCAATTGAGGCAGGAGCACGGCATTTTCCGGCCGCTTTTTCTTCAGCGGAACATTCCTTGCGGTTAACCTTAATCTTAACGTATTTAGGCTGCCCTTTTTCATCGAGATCAATTTTTCCGTCTTTGATAAGCGGGATTACTTTTTTCGTCACACCATCTTCTTCAATGAGGAACGGAACACCGTTGAGTTCTAAAATTCTGTTAGTGATCGTTTCAGCGGCTTTCTCTGACGACATACCATCAACTCTCGTGAGAGTTAATCCATTTGTCTGATCATTTGAATCCGCAGAATTTGTAGTTAAGTTAGGTACACTTGCAATAGAACGAGATGGTGCTGCTGATGAGGTTGGAGCTGCAGCCCCTGAAGAAGTATCAACTGCTTTTCTCACAGGTTCATCACTGTCTGCTGAATAAGTAGATTTGCTTTCACTCACTCGAGGTGAAAAAGTTTGAGTTGAGTTTTGAGAAGCTGACGACTGAACCACTTCTGCTTTAGGAGCGTACGCTGGAAGCTCGGCCTTCTTCGCGGCTGTTGTTTTTTTGAGTTCATTAATTTGTGTTCTTAAATCAGCAATAAGATCTTTTTCTTCTTGCTGTCTTTTTTCTTTTACTCGGGCCTCTTCAGCAGCTTCTGTTGAAGCTTTTAGTTTATCGAGTTTTTCTTCAGTCGCTGATAGTTTTTTAAGAAGTTCAGCAATTCGAGCATCATTTGGTGAAGCCGCTGCGATCGCTTCAGCTTCTTTTTTTACCGTTTCAATTTCTGGAATCACCGCTGTGTGATCGATACGGTCATTATGATCTTCAATTGCATTATTGAATGTATTTGGATTATAGAAAGTGTTGTTTGGATTGTTATAGTGGTCACCATCATTACTTACAAAATTATCCTGATTAGCTGATTCATCTTTCGCAATCGGATCAAAAACTTCTGAGGAGCCATCTAACTCAGATTTAGATTTTCCAAGTCCAATACTTGCGAGAGTTCCATTGTCCATTTCATCTGGGGCATCTCTAAAACGAGGAGCTTCTCTAAATGATTCTGTTTCAGGATCAAATAATTGTTTATCGCTATTTTCTGAATCATTTACTTTTAAAGAAGCAACAAATCCTTTTTCGACTGCGACAATGTTAAAACTTTTACAAAGTCTAGAATCCATGAATACTTCTAAATCTTTTTCATTCGAAAATTCTTCACCTAAAAGATCTTTAAGTAGTTTCCAATGACGGCTTTCTTTCACTGGCTGATCACCAATAATATCCCAAAGTCTTCTTCCATCAATGTCGAGTTTGGCAATACGTCCTCTATTTAAATTAGTGGCGATCTCACAAACTGATTCAATTGAAGCTACTTCTGAGCACTCTCCACTACTGCCTAGAATATTCTCTGCGCGCGCTTTACGAAAACTGTCGAAGTTTGCAGCAAAATCTTCTTTTGAAACATTTTTCTTTAAGAAGATTTCTTTAAGCCTTTTATAATGAGTGTTATTTTTGAAAGATTTATTATCAGAATCTTGAAAATTAAAATCGTAACTTAAGACAGGATCTACATAAGTAAACTTATTTTTACCCGTTCCCGATTTAACTGCATTTATAAAAAGTTCTTCTTTTTTCTCATTAGAAGCTTTCTTAAATTCGTCCGATGTAACAAGTTCTCCTAAAGCATCAATGTACTCGCTATCAACTTCTGCATAACGACTCGTGCGTCTATCAATACGAGACTCAAAAAAAGCAATCATAGCTGGTTTATCTTTGCCTTTATATTCTTTGGCAAAAGTATTGTAGCTTACAATCTTCTTATCCGGATTTTCGTAGCTATAACAACCTGGGCTGATAGATGAACATGTTTCTTGATATTCATCAAATCCACTTGTTACTAATGAAATGTTACATGTTGGTTTGTTATTCAGTTCAAAACGTGAAGAACATTTCGCCCCTAAACTTTTATCGAATTTCTTTTGAGCAAAGTGCTTAAGCACTTCGAGTTTTTCCATTTCTTCAGCTTTAGTTCTGAGAAATTTTTTAGCAAAATCTTGTGCCGTTAAATAACGAAGAATCGCATCTGCTTTTTTTCTCTTCTCTGCATCTTGAACTGTAGTAAGTTTTAATTGCGAACATGCATCTAAATTTTCACAGCGTGAAACATTATATCGAGAGCTCTTAATATAGAGTGGCGCCTTTGCATTATTACAAGCTTCTTGCTTACTAATGTTGTTCACATCAAAAGCGAGATCATCAATGATTTCATAGCCACTATATTGATCCAGACTAGAGCAAGCTTGACTAGCAGGAGATCGCATAATCCTGAATGAGTTATTTAACTTAGGAACTCGCGATTGTTGCATCATGATGTTGGCGAGTGGAACATATGTCCCCGTATCCTCAGCGACAGCAACATTAAGGCCTAAACCCATCATCAATAGTGTTACGGACAAAATCTTCATAATGAGACTCCTCAGACTATTGTATCGGTTAAACAGCTAAAAACTTGAGCAAAACGCTCCGTGGCGATTAAAGTGTCGTTTTATTGTGGAGTTAGAGGCCCCTTGCCTGTCTTAAATGTGCCTTAAAAAAGAGGCAAATGCTTCAAAGCCGATTAAAAGTGTTCTACCATTTAACGAGATCAATATTGAAGCGAGGGATTGTGATGTTAAATGAAGAGCTAAGTAAATACTGGACTGAAGCCGCTAACACTTATCAATGGAAGAAAAAATGGTCATCACTGATGACTGGCGATTTTCATGAAGTAAATGTCCGCTGGTTTGAGGGAGCCGAACTAAATATTACTGATAATTGTCTGGATCGCCATCTTGAAAAGAGACGTCAGAAAAAAGCGCTGATTTTTGAGCCTAATAATCCAAACGAATCTGCCCAACATTTTACATATGGTGAATTACATCTTGCTGTTTGCCGATTTGCTAATCTCCTCAAGTCTCGTGGAGTAAAAAAAGGAGACGTCGTTTGTTTTTATATGGGTATGACTCCAGAACTCATGATGGGAGTTCTCGCTTGTGCTCGCATTGGGGCCATTCACACCGTAGTTTTTGGTGGGTTCTCACCACTTTCGCTGCGTGGTCGCCTGGAAGATTCAAAAGCAAAAATGATCATCACCCATGATGGAG
>CBIHOP010000157.1:0-7678 GCA_966211385.1 uncultured Bacteriovorax sp. | reverse complement strand
TAAAAAAATTAATCACTTTATTTAAATGTTGAAAAAAAAAAAAAACGTATTTGTATTAAAAAAGAAATTAATTTTCTTCTTTCTCACGTGCTCATGCCCTATGACATGCGATTAGTGTTCAAGCTCGATCGCATTGTAGCGCCTGGAGTTTATCCTTTCCGTTTTGACGATGGAATTTTGAAAGATTTAACGGGAAACATCCACGTCATCAAACACACGGATAAGGCCTCTGAGCGCTGTCTGTTTTATACGACTGCGCAGTGGAGTGGTCCACACACGAGAATTCCCAATTTTATTTTAGAAACATTTTCTCAAGCGCTCGCGAAACATTCTATGGAAAGATTGTTTAGACTATCATCGACATTATCACACTGAATATCACACCAGTATTAACGGGTATAAAAAGAGTGACGAAAGAACTAAAGCAGATTATAAAATTTCAATGAAAGTTTTAAGAATAAGTGCGAGCGATACATATCCTATCCGTCAACAAGTGTTGGTTCCAAATCATGATCTTCAAAAAGCAAAGTTTGAAAATGATGACGATGAAGATCTTTCTTTTCACTTAGGCGCATTTAAAGATTCAAAACTTGTTTCTGTCGCTTCTTTTTATTATGAACGCAATCCTCTCTTTCCTGATCAGCATCAGTACCAGTTAAGAGGCATGGCCACTCTACCGGCGTATGAACGCCAGGGCCTGTCTTCTGAACTTCTCAATATGGCCTTTCCGATCATTAAGCAAAACTTCTGTACACTACTGTGGTGTAATGCCCGCCTTTCAGCAGTTGGATTCTATGAAAAAGTAGGATTTAAAAAAGTGAACGATGAAGTTTTCGAAATTGAAGGGATTGGACCACACGTTCTTATGTCGAAGTCGATTTAATAAAACAAAATCGCTTCCATGCATTTCTTTCCATCACTTCGTAATTTTTTATAATGCATTTCTTTTTTTCATCGAAAATTTTTAAAGGTGCGCAGGCATATTCTTTTGTCTTTTCATCGATGCTTTTTTGGCGGGCCGTTTTACAAAGTTCATGGCCATCGACATCCACACATGCGTAATGCTTTCGTTCGCAGTCGTAAATTAAGTACGGTCCACCTTTATACTTATCATCTAGCGGATAATCTTCTTTGCGAAAATTAGCCGCCGGAGTATTGGCCGTATCAGCGGCTTCAATATTTAATTGAAGTATAAGTAGGAGCAGAATTTTCATTATGCTTTTTTCTCGTCGCTTTTGATTTTTTTCATTGCTGCTTCTTGCAGCTCTTTTAATTCTTTAAGTTCAAATTCAAAGAACATATGGCTTGCCGAAAGTTTCGGCAGAGTTTTTCCAAAACGCATTTCTTCTTCGAAAGATTTAATGCGATTGTTGAGATTGTTTCTGATCGTGCGCATTTGTTTTGGTGTTTTATCAGCAAAACTTGCTTTTAATTCATCCAGACGTTGTTTGATGTTCGACATGATTAACCTTCACTCATTAATAAATAATAGAAACGACCTTTCAGTTTAAACCCTTCAATCGCAAGAGTTAAAACAAGAAACAGAGTCGCTAGAAGCGCGTACTTTAATTGTTCTTTTCCCCATCTGCTACCATTATTTTGGTTCTTTCTGAAAAGGGCGTAAAACATTCCCGAAAAAAGCCCGCCTGCATGAGCGGTATTGGCGATTGGACCTAAGAGTCCCGTCAGGCACAAGAAAAGCCAAATAATCATCAGTGAAACATCTCTTGATGGAAGGGCCAGATCAAATTCAGGTTCAATTTTTTTGAAAACCCACAGATAACCTAAGAGCGCATAGAGAACGCCAGACATTCCTCCAAATTGCGGGCCGGAAACCAGGTATTGCATGAGGTTTGAAACAAGTCCGCTGATGAGCATGATTCTGATAAGATCATTCTTTCCAAACTTATATTCAATAATGCTTCCGAGGTCTTTAAACCAGAGCATGTTAAAAAGAATGTGCATGAGAGAAAGATGCAAAAAAATGGGAGTCATTAAACGCCAGACTTGCCCTCTTCTCACCTCACCTAAAAATGTTCCTTCAACACTACCGATGAAAAGTGATTCAAAAAGGCGCTGGCCCATTTCTGTGAAGGAAAGCAGATAGAGAACAGCACAAACGATTACTATCATCGTGGTAAATTGACCGCGTGGAAGGGACTTTATTTTGATCCATTCCTGATCGATTTCCGGTGCTTTTTGAAAGCCCATCTTCACACGGAAAATATCTTGGGCCGCGGGCAAGAGTGCTTCGTTTTGAACATAGATTGAATAGACATGTTCCTGAGGAGCAAAGTCTGTAGTGACTTCGATATTCTGGGCACGAAGTTCAGCAATAATCTGATCAAACATGCGAGTGTCACTGAGTTGTCCGACTAAATACATGAAAGTTACCTATTAGTTCCTTAAAAAGTGAGGGAATTCCCCCTTATTATACGGTTTTTCCAGGCCTTTTAGGCAAAGTTTTGGCAAAGAAAAAGATAAATAGGTATATTTTTGACCTATTTTAAGATATGGTGCGGGTACAAGGACAATTGAATGCTAAAGATTAATAAAAAGGTTGAGTATGCCTTAATGGCGCTCAAGTTTATGACAGACAAAGCAAACAACAAGGACGCTAAAGACGACCTTACGTCAGCTCGTGAAATTTGCGATCACTTTCAAACGCCGTTTGATACGACTGCAAAAGTGATGCAGCTGATGAACAATCACGACATCTTAAAATCCGTTAAAGGAATTAAAGGCGGCTATTCTCTCAATCGCTCGCTTCAAGATATTACATACGCTGAACTTGCTTCCATCATCGAAGGCAAACAAGAATCAGGTCGTGTGTGTGTGTCGGCAAAAGGCACTTGTGAGTTGCTTGGCAAATGCAATATTGCAACTCCCGTTGAACTTCTCAATCGCAAACTGAATCATTTTTTAGAAACGCTTACTTTAAAAGAATTACTACAGGGCAGTGACTTTAATCCAGTTGCCACTGGAAAACGAATTCACTCGTCGGAGATCAATGCATGAGTACTGACTATTTAAATGCTGAATACAAATACGGTTTTTTTACCGACATTGAGACTGAAGCATTTCCGAAAGGATTGAACGAAGAGATCGTTCGTCTTATTTCGGCAAAAAAACAAGAACCAGAATGGCTGCTTGAGTATCGTCTCAAGGCCTTCCGTCATTGGTTAAAAATGACTCCACCAACGTGGGCGAAACTCAATGTACCCGAAATCGATTTCAACGATCTCTACTACTACTCTGCTCCTAAGAAAAAAGATGAAGTGAAGAGTTTAGATGAAATCGATCCAGAACTTCTCGCTACATTTGAAAAACTGGGAATTCCTCTCAATGAACAAAAACGTATCTCCGGTGTGGCCGTTGATGCGGTATTTGATTCAGTTTCAGTTGCGACTACTCACAGAGAAGAATTGGAAAAAGTTGGTGTTATCTTCTGTTCAATTTCAGAAGCTGTAAAAGAACATCCAGATCTTGTAAAAAAATATTTGGGTACAGTAGTTCCTTATGGCGACAATTTCTACTCTGCTTTAAACTCTGCGGTTTTTTCTGATGGATCATTCGTCTACATCCCAAAGGGTGTGAAGTGTCCGCTCGATCTTTCAACGTATTTCCGTATCAACGCGAAAGAAACAGGTCAGTTTGAAAGAACACTCATCGTTGCTGATGAAGGTTCATTCGTTAATTACCTTGAAGGCTGTACAGCTCCGCAAAGAGATGAAAATCAACTGCACGCTGCAATCGTTGAACTCGTGGCCCTTGATAATGCTGAAATTAAATATTCAACAGTCCAGAACTGGTACGCTGGTGATAAAAAAGGACTGGGCGGTATCTATAACTTCGTGACGAAACGTGGAAATTGCTTAGGTGTAAACTCTAAAATTTCATGGACGCAAGTTGAAGCTGGTTCGGCCATTACGTGGAAATATCCTTCTTGCAACCTTATCGGTGACAACTCAGAAGGGGCATTTTACTCAGTGGCGCTGACAAACAACTTCATGCAGGCAGACACGGGAACAAAAATGGTTCACGTGGGTAAAAATACAAAATCAACGATCATCTCTAAAGGGATCAGCGCGGAAGAATCAGAAAACAACTATCGCGGTCTCGTGAAAATCATGCCGGGAGCTACTGGGGCCCGCAACTATTCACAGTGTGATTCGATGTTGATTGGAAATAAAGCGCGCGCCAATACATTCCCGTACATTGACGTGAAAAACTCGACGGCCGTTGTTGAACACGAAGCTTCGACATCGAAAATTTCAGAAGAACAATTGTTCTATCTGCAATCACGCGGTCTTTCGGAAGAAAAATGTATTTCCATGATCGTTAATGGATTTTGCAAAGACGTTTTCAAAGAACTCCCTCTCGAGTTCTCAGTTGAAGCGGTTAAGTTAATTGAAATGAAATTAGAAAACTCTATAGGATAGTACAATGATCGAAATTACAAATCTCCACGCCAGCGTAGGCGAAAAAGAAATCTTAAAAGGAATTAACTTAAAAGTTAAAGCGGGCGAAGTGCACGCGATTATGGGACCAAACGGTTCAGGAAAAAGTACACTTTCAAAAGTCATCGCTGGCCACCCTGCTTTCACAGTCACAGAAGGAACAATCAACTTCAAGATCAATGCAAAAGATAAAAATCTTTTTGAACTCGAAGCAGATGAACGCGCTAAAAGCGGAATCTTTTTAGGCTTTCAATACCCGGTAGAAATCCCAGGTGTTTCAAACATTACATTCCTTCTTGAATCGTTTAACGAAACTTGTAAGTACAATGGTGCTCCAGAAATGACGATGGAAGAATTCCGTACGTTTCTGAAGCCAAAACTAGAACTTTTAGAAATGAATGATTCTTTTTTAGATCGTCCGGTAAACACAGGTTTTTCTGGTGGCGAAAAAAAGAAAAATGAAATTCTTCAGATGGCGGTTCTAAATCCTCGCCTTTCGCTTTTAGATGAAACGGACTCTGGTCTTGATATCGATGCGCTTAAGATCGTCGCTAAAGGTGTAAACGCACTTAAAAATCGCTTCAACGCCACAATTCTTGTAACTCACTATCAGCGTTTATTAGATTACATTGTTCCTGATCATGTTCACGTTCTCTACAAAGGGAAGATTATTAAATCAGGCGGAAAAGAACTGGCACTGGAACTTGAAGAAAAAGGTTACGAGTGGTTAACGAAGGACCACGACTAAGGACCAAAATGGAAAATTTACTTACGCAAGAATTGATAAAAAATAGCGCTGAAGTCATGAAGCTCACAACAGAGTTGGGAGCAAGCTATCAGTCAGCAATGGAAGATGCTCTGAACATTTTCAAAGGTCGCGGTTTACCTTCAAAAAAACAAGAAGACTGGCGATACACAAACATTGCTAAAGTTCTCTCTCCACGCTTTTATGCTCGTCAAAGCGAAATCGTGCATGACATTCCAAAAGAAGTTATTGATCAACGTGGTTTTATCGTTTTTAACAACGGTATCTTCAATCGTTTTCAATCAGTCCTTCCAGAAGGTGTGAGTTTCGATCAACTTCGACCGACAAATGACTTTTTTGATGCTTTTGATGCTCTCAATTTTGCAACGGCCATGAGCCCACTGTTTTTGAGAATCAAAAAAAATACTGTTCTCGATTTCCCCATTACAATTGTTCATCTTGTTGATGAAGCTGGTGTGAACAAAATCGTTTCTCCCCGCTTAACAATTGTGGCGGAATCTTTTGCAAAAGTTTCTTTTGCTGAAATCTTTAGTTCTAAACAGAACAATCTTTTCCAGTACACAACGAATGCTTCTACGACTTTTGAACTCAAAGACGGCGCTCAAGTTGAACACGTTAAAATTCAGGCTGAAGCTTTTGAAGCGACACACGTCGGTCTGACTCGTGCCCTTGTCTTAAAAAATGCCAACTTTAAATCAATGACGATTGATCTGGGGATCAAAACTTCGCGCGACAATATCGAAGTTCGACTATTGGAAGCCGGAGCAGAGTCTCAAGTTAACGGTCTATTTGCTTTGAAAAAAAGCGAACATGCCGATGTCTTCTCGCACATTGATCACGCTGCTGCTCACACGAATTCAACTCAACTTTTTAAAGGCATTCTCGCTGGTGAATCGCACGGTGCTTTCACGGGTAAAATCGTAGTGGCGAAAGATTCTCAACTTATTAACTCAGAACAGTTGAATAAAAACTTACTTCTTTCAAAACGCGCTCACATTGATACTCGTCCACAACTTCTGGTTGCTGCTGATGACGTTAAATGTGCTCACGGAGCTACAATCGGTCAGCTTTCCGCAGAGGAAGAATTTTATCTTGAAAGCCGCGGGATCAAAAAGGCCAAAGCACGTGAAATGCTCTGCCACGGTTTCGCTGCTGATGTCCTTTTTAAAATAGATGATCTTGCCATACGAAATAAAGCAGAGGCATTTCTCTCTGAACGTTTTCTTTCTTCCGCTCTGGTAACGGAGGAAGTGTGAAAGACTTAAACTTAAAACAAATCAGAGAAGACTTTCCTCAATTGCATACAAAGATTAATGGAAAAGATCTCGTATATCTGGATAACGCCGCTACAACGTTGAAGCCAAAAGTTGTGATTGATTCTATGACTCATTATTTAAGTCATGAAGTCGCAAACGTTCACCGTGGAGTTCACACTCTCTCTGAACAAGGAACTCGTTATTTCGAAGAAACTCGTATCGCTGTTCAAAAACTTATTAATGCTGAACACGCTCACGAAGTGATTTATACTAAAGGCACGACAGATGCTATTAATCTTCTCGCTCATTCATTTGGCGAGAGATTTATTTCTGCCGGTGATGAAATCATCCTCTCTGGCATGGAACACCACTCGAATATTGTTCCTTGGCAAATGATGGCCCAGAAAAAAGGTGCTTCTATCAAAGTCATCCCGATCAACGATCGCGGCGAACTGATGATGGACGAATATAAAAAAATGCTCTCGCCTAAGACGAAACTTGTGGCAATCGTGCATATCTCGAACACATTAGGGACAGTAAATCCGGTTAAAGAAATCACAAAACTCGCTCACGCTGTTGGTGCAAAAGTTTGTGTGGATGCTGCTCAATCGATTGCTCATCAAAAAATTGATGTGCAGGAACTTGGATGCGACTTCCTCGTTTTCTCTGCTCACAAAATGTATGGTCCGAATGCTCTAGGTTTTCTTTACGGGAAAGAAGCATTGTTAAATGAAATGCCTCCTTATCAAGGTGGCGGTTCAATGATTTCGGAAGTGAGTTTTGAAAACACAACTTACAATGTTCTTCCGAATAAATTTGAAGCTGGAACTCCGGCCATTGCTGAAGTCATCGCATTTAAAGCAGCGATTGATTACGTTGAAGGTCTCGGATTTGATTCCATAAAAGCTTACGAAGATAAATTACTCGCTTATGCGACTGAAAAACTGAAAACGATTGAAGGTGTACGTCTTATCGGTGAAGCCGCAGATAAATCGGGCGTTCTTTCATTTGTGATCGAAGGTGTTCACCCTCACGATTTGGGCACACTTTTAGATAAACAAGGTGTGGCGATTCGAACAGGACATCACTGTACACAGCCACTCATGAAACGCTTTGGCATCTCTGCTTGTGCTCGAGCATCGTTTACTTTTTATAATACTGTAGAAGAAATTGATACGCTGATCGCCGCTATTAAA
>CBIHOP010000156.1:0-7751 GCA_966211385.1 uncultured Bacteriovorax sp. | reverse complement strand
TTCTTCTCGCTGTTGTTGCCCTTTATTCTGCGGAAACAAACGCGGCTACTATCAATGCCAACACATGTTCGCTAGGTGTTCTTCCGCTTGGAAGCACGATGGTTCTTGCGGAAAAGCGCGATGAAATTTTTGCAGCTTTCGAAGCAAAAGGTTTTTATCCAACAGAATTGAAGTCTCCAAAAGAAATGAAAAATTTTGAATTCATCGCTGATGGCTCAGTTGATTGCAATTCAACTTATTTTGGAATTCTTGCTCAGACGACAGTGAGACTTGTTGAAACAGATTCAAATAAAATCATCGCACGTGAAACTACAGCAGGTGTGATGGATATGTTCTCTTGCAAGATTGAACTGCTTAAAGCAATCGCTGCTCTTCCTGAATGTAAAATCAAATAATGAATCTTGTTCAATATCTCAAAGATCCGGGATGGCTTGAAGTTTTAAAAGATGAATTTCAAGCTCCCTACTTCAAAGAACTCGAAAAGAAATTAGAAATGGCCTGTAAAGAGGGGACAGTGTATCCCTCTGTGGAAAATCTCTTTGCTGCTTTTAATCTCACTCCCTTTGAAAAAGTTGAAGTTGTTATCTTAGGGCAAGATCCTTATCACGGACCAGGGCAGGCGCACGGACTTTGCTTTTCTGTGCAAAAAGGTGTGAAGGTT
Organism: uncultured Bacteriovorax sp.; assembly: GCA_966211385.1. Classification (GTDB taxonomy): domain Bacteria; phylum Bdellovibrionota; class Bacteriovoracia; order Bacteriovoracales; family Bacteriovoracaceae; genus Bacteriovorax. The sequence goes on along the minus strand of CBIHOP010000156.1, from coordinate 7,090 downwards.
CCTCCCTCGCTTAAAAATATCTACAAAGAAGTTGAGAGTGATTTAGGTTTGAAAATGCCTGAGCACGGCTACCTGGAAGAGTGGGCAAGAGAAGGAGTTCTGCTCTTAAATGCACTTCTTTCAGTCGAAGATGGCAGTCCAATGGCCCATAAAGATTTTGGTTGGGATAAATTTACTGATCGTGTGATTGAGATTCTCAATACAAAAAAAGAAAATCTTGTTTTTATGTTGTGGGGGAGTCCTGCACACAATAAAGCCAAAAACGTCGATGCAAAAAAACATCTCGTTTTGAAAACTGTTCATCCATCTCCGCTTTCATCTTATCGAGGTTTTTTTGGCTGCAAGCATTTTTCACAATGTAATGATTATCTAAAATCAAATCAAAAGAAACCGATCAACTGGTCTCTTACATAGTTTTTAATTTTTCTTCCAGCCACATTAATTCAGGATCATTTGGATTAGCCGCTTGAGCGGCAGGAAGCGAGGTCTGGCATTTCGGAATATTTAAAAGACCAAAGTAAGTGAGTGTGAGGCCTTTTAACATAAAAGGATCAGTCGGTTTCAGAGCAAGGCCTTCTTCATAAGCGAGACGAGCACCTTCGAAATCGCGAATGTGCAGTTTCATCCATGCAATTTCTCTGTAATCCACACTTTTATCATCACTGTCTTTCACGGCACTTTCAAACAGAGCAATGGCTTCCAAGTATTTTTGCTCACCCGCAAGTTTCCAGCCACGTTCGCGACGTTTGTAGAAAAAATCACCAGGTCCTTGCGATTCTACTCCAGATAGAAGTGCAGCTAATTCAGGAAGAGCTTGGGCGAAAGATTGATTTCTCTCTTTGTCCAAAACATCCGTGTAGAATTTGAAATTTTTCAGAAGTTGTTCACTATCTGGATGAAAATCATTTTTTAGGGCAGTAATGATTGATTCAAGATTATGTCTTGTGACCTCGATGGCCATTAAACGGGGACAATTCTTTTTAACAGCTTCGAGTTTAACAATAGCAGCATCACGAACATTTTGTGGAAGAATCCTGATGTTTAAGTGCATAGGAAATTCTAAAAATGTAACGTGAATTGGTGTCTCGGAGAATTTAATTCCTTCATTCAGCAGCGATTCTACCAGCGTATATACTTTATCAACTGAAAGAATGTTATAGACCTGAATAGTCGGTGAGAATTGATAAAAGAGTAACTTATTAAGCGGCCTTCCAGCATACACTTCACGGAAGTTCTTCATCACAACATCGAATTGTGAAGGATATCGAATATAATGAAAAGCTTCGTCTGTCGCATCCATGCTGATGTTGATAGTAAATGCGAAAAAACCACTTTGATACTTTTGAATTTTTTGGAAATTCACTTTGGTGAGATTCGTGGTCACACAGATAAAAATATTTCTTGCAACATTATTCAAAATACAAAGATCCATGATGTTGTAGAAGCCTTCCGACAATAAAGGTTCACCACCCACTACTGATATTTTTCTCAAAGTAGGAATAAGCGAATTGAAGGAGTCTAAAAACTTTGGATGATTTTCCCAAGTTGTGATGTCATCAAGAGAAATACCGAGATCTGCATCGACAAAACTTGTATTCGAAAAGTTCTGAAATGATTCAACCTTTGCGACAATCTTTTTAAATTCATTGTGAACTTGATTGGAGTCGCGAGGCTGGCACATTCTACATCTGATATTGCAAATATTGTTGAGCTTTAAATCAAGTATGACTGGTCTGTATTTGCGTTTTGAATCGTAAACCTCGGCGTATTCGATTTTTTCTTCGTTGCTATAGATTCGTTGAGAGTCACCTCCATTTGCTTCAACCTGATAACATTGCCGACAACCATCGACTTTTTCACCGTTGATCATTTTCTCACGGATGTCTTCCATCATGGCCGAATTGTAAAATTCGTCTATATGGTGTTCGGAAATATTGTAGGGAACATTGTTTTCATCACGAATGGACTTTTCAAACAAGCAGCAGGGAAGAACAGCACCACTTGGAGTGACAGCTAGAGAAGTAAACGCTTTTACACAGAATGAAGGATTACATTTTAATTTCTGTATCGAATTCTCGGCCATAGCTTAAGTCGCTCTTGATTTGTGCTTTTACTAATATTTAATTATTATATCAGAAGAATGAAAAGAGATTTCCTATCATCCATTTGTCCGCTCCCATGGTTGCATTTTAGTGCCCATTTGGATTCTACAATGCGAATTTGTTGTAATACCGATGGAACAGGTTTCATATTGGATAATGAGGGGAAAACACTGAAACTATCCGATGTTAAGGATCTGGACAGCTATTTCAATCTCGACTATTACAAAAATATCCGCGCTCAAATGCTTAAAGGTGAGAAACCTCTATCCTGTAACAAATGTTACGAAATTGAAAAATATGGTAGTCGTTCAGTCAGACAAGATTATCTTGATTATTATTTGAACGATGAAAATTGGGCCTTGCAATTGTTGAAAACTGACAAAAATACGGGGCATATTGAACCTAAGGTTCAATCCCTTGATTTGAGTCTTTCGAACAACTGTAATTTAAAATGTATCATGTGTTCACCTTCAGCTTCATATCCCATCAAAGAGGATTACGCTAAATTGGGACTTCCTTTTTATGATGAATTTGTAGAAGGGGCCCGCAATAACTGGAAAGATACAAGCGCTATCGATCGCGTTATGCCTGAAGTGGCTAAAGATTTACGCCAATTTCTCACAACGGGTGGCGAACCTTTTTTAAGTAAAGAACATTTCAGAATTCTGGAATTGATTGTAGCGAGTGGAAGAGCATCTGAAGTTCGATTGAGCTACCACACGAACTGTACCGTAAGAAATGATAAACTTTTTGAACTTTGGAATCATTTTGAATCGGTTTCCATTCACTTCAGTATTGATGCTTTTGGACCTCTTAACGAATATATTCGCTTTAAAACCAAATGGGCCGATGTTGAAAAAAATGTGGCCATGATGGTTAATCATCCTAAAACTCATTGTGAAGTTCACACAACAATCCAAGCATTGAATGTTTTTCAATTGCCTGCGCTCTACGATTGGATTGAAACAATTCCTAATATTCCTAAGCTTCCTTTCCACATCTGGATGGATCAGCCGAATTGGCTGCATTTAAGTGTACTACCGGCAGAACTGAAAAAAGCTGCGCTCGAAAAATTGGAAACATATTTTGCCAAGCGAGCTTTCACTGACGGTCAATGCCTTGAGAGAATCAACCAGATCACATCTTATTTAAGACGTTCTATAGAAGAGCCTTGGGATGAAAAAAGTTTTGAAGAGTTTAAAAAACTAATCAGACAATTTGAAAATTTAAGAAACACTCCGGCCATTGAAACGCTCGTTCCAGAGTTTCAATCTCTCTTAGCTAAATAACATTTCGAAATCTTTCATTGTGAGTCGACCTGAGAAGACTTGATCATCATCTGTCGAAAGAAGATCAGAGAATAACTGTTTCTTTTCTTCCTGAAGCTTAAGAACTTTTTCTTCGACTGAATCTTTGATGATAGGACGATAAACCGTCAGCGTGTTTTTTTGTCCAATTCTGTGAGCACGGTCAATCGCTTGTGATTCAACGGCCGGATTCCACCAAGGGTCCATGATGAATACATATGAAGCCGCCGTTAAGTTTAATCCTACACCACCGGCCTTAAGAGAAATTAGGAAAATTGGTGTTTTTCCCGATTGGAATTGATCAACTTGTTCCTGACGTTTGTTGATACTTTGCGAACCATCGATTCTTGAAAACTTCCAGTGCTTTTCGCGGAAGAAATGTTGAATGATGTCGAGATAAGTTGTGAACTGCGAGAAGATGATGGCTTGCTGTCCTTCTTCTAAAATTGTCTCTAATGTTTCCATTAAGAATTCAATTTTAGTTGATTCAATATTTTTGTAGTGTTGTTCAGCACCGCGATTTTGCCACAAACAGTTCTGACGAAGTTGAAGTAGACCACGAAGAATCTCACCATATTTCGCTGACGTTGTTGAGTTGTTAATACGAGCGCGAATAGACACAATATTTTGCTGATAAAACTTCAATTCATCCGGGCTTAGTTCCAGATAAACATTGTTTTCAATTTTTGGCGGAAGATCGTGAAGAACCTGTGCTTTAGTTCTTCTTAAAATGAAAGGCGATGCTGTCTTACGAGCAATCCCTCGCGTTTTTGTATTGGAAACGGCCCTTACAAATTGCAAGTCGCCCCAGATGCCTGGAATCGAGAGATCGAGAATATTATAGAATTCCGAAAGATCGTTTTCCACAGGAGTACCCGTTAAGCAAACGCGGAAGTCGGCCTGAATTTTTCGGGCCGAAAACGCACCAAGTGAGCGAACATTCTTCAAGTGCTGAACTTCATCGAGAACGAGGATATCGAAGTTGATGTTGGCAAACACAGCTTCAGATTCTTTTTTCATCACACCGTATGAAGTCAAAATGATTTTTTTATCATTTGGAAATTCACGAGATCCACCGTGATAGATGTACATATCCATCTTAGAAAATTTCTGAATTTCTTTTTCCCAGTTAAGAAGGATGGTAACCGGGCAAACAATTAACACACGATCAATTTTATCGTAGATCGATTGCAGGAAAGTAATCGTCTGCAACGTCTTACCAAGACCCATATCATCAGCGAGACAGGCGCCTAGTTTGTGTTCATATAGAAAACGAAGCCAGTTGTATCCTGTTTGTTGATATGGACGTAAAACGCCTTCCAATTGAGCCGGGAGGGGATAGCCTGGCATCTCGGTGAGGTTTGCAAGCTTTTCACAAAGCGCGATATCCTCCGGAGAAAGAGCACCGTCTATTCCTAATTTTCTGAGTTCGAACAATTCAAAAATACGAGCGCGATTAAATGGCAGGATAAATTTCTTAAAAGATTTACTGCCATCAATTTCAGTCTTCGTTTCAGTCGCTTCATACTTGGTGTATTTTTGCATGAAACGAATGAGATCTTTTTGTTCTTTAGAAAGAAGGATAAGACCTTTTTTCGTGATGACCATTCCCGCTTCAAGATCAGCTTCCTGAATAACGGCTAAATCATCTTGATCAATGTTGAGCTCAAGATCAAACCACTTCGTGCTTGAAGATCGACGTTCAAAACGAATGCGTGAGTTCCATTTGGAGATCTCGTGGCGATCGTAATAAATTTCGATGCCCAGTAAAGATATCTTGCGATGAAATTCAGCGAGCCCCTGGAAAACAACGGCGGGTTGAACATCGTATTTAATTTTCTTAGATTCTGCATCCAGGTGAGCATAACGGAAGAATTGATCACCGAAAAATTCGATCATTGATAAAAACAATTCTCTGATAAGTTGATTATCAAATAGGCAAAGAACGTTATTGTCCTGATCGTAAACGATTGTCTCACGATCTTTAATGACTTCACTGATCAGCGTTTGTGCTTTTACTTTTTTTGAAGAAGAAACAATATGCTTTTTATAAGTCTCAGTGTTGTTTTTTAAACTATCAGCAACAGCAAGAACAAACTCATAAGCTTCTTGTTTTTTCTTGAAATGTGAAAGAACCCCAGTATTGAAAGTAAAAAGAGTAAGAAAGTCTGAAGGAATAACTAACAGCTCTGATTCATCAAAGAATTCTAAACTCGCATGCAATAAACCTTTTTTCTCTGCAGGTGAAAGTGTCACTCTACATTTTGGTTTAATCGAGCGAATTTCTTCCAGCGATTTTCCTTCAATAAAAACTTCGACCTGCGAAAACAGTTCGAGTTCCTGGATATTGCTGAGAATATCGTTTATTCCGTATGTAAAAAGATTTAAACGAATACGTTGAATAAGAATTTTAAGTTCACTAGGAATGTGAAAAACAGTTCCTTCTTTCCAGTTAAAAATATAAATGTTTTCGAAAATCGTAATTTCACTATACGTTTTCCCACCTTGCTGCATTTTGAATCGCACTTTTTCATCGTGATGAAGATGAAGCTGCAATTTACCGCGGAATGGTTCTGGCATTGGGAATGGAACAACTTTTTTATTATGCAGAAGATATTGAAGGCTTGAATAAGTAGGAGCGGCCGGTGCTCCGATGAGTTGATGAGGACCATTAATAATGGTTCCATACTCAGCGACGTTAACTCCAAAGCTAGAGTTTATGACGATCGGCGGAAGTTCACTGTCGTTTTCTTCAACTGAAGCTTCGCCTTGAGATTCGATATAAAGCTGAACATGATAAGTGATGAAAAGAGCGACGACGTGAGCGCAATGATTTTCAGCATTCCATGGATGGCAATCGCAGTTCGAAGAAAAAGGTCCTTCGACAGAATCTTCAAGACGCTTTTTATAGACAATTTTCGTCTCATGAGCGCGATCATCGCGAACTAAACCACTTACAATGTAATAAGTTTCTGGCGTACCTTTCTTAAATGAGATAGAAACGCGCGAGAGTTTGAAAAGGCGAAGGCCATTTTGAATGAGCGCTGGAGAAAAGTATTTTTTACTTTCTTCTGTAATACTTTCGGGAATTGTCCACACTCTATCGTTCATTGCTCGCTCTTGAATTTAACTCTTAAATTTCTCTTAAGGTGAGAAGAGATCAAGTGAACATTATACAATATCTCTTAGAAAATTGCTGATACTATATTATTGTATTTGAAGATAATTCTTCTGGTAAAATCGTGAAAAGTGTGAGTGAGAATTTGCAATGTCTTTGATGCCAATTGAGATGTCTGAGTACTCCAAGGAAGAGAAGTCTCGCTACATTAAGACATTCAGTATTATCCTGGCCGCCATGGCCTTGTTCAATTGTTATATTTATCATTTCATTTATAAAGCGCCGGATCTCGCAGTGATTTGTTTTCTCTGTTCACTAGCTGCTGTCTTTGTTCCTTTTGTTAAGCGAAAATCAAGTTCCTATCTCTATGTAGCCAACTATGTCGTGTTGGTTGTGTTTGTGTGCGTAACATTCCTCGCTGTCTATACAGGTGGAATTCTCTCTAACGCCATCTGGTGGCTTGGTGCGCTTCCCTTAGTTGCATCGTTTCTTATGAACGCTTTTTTTGGTGCCGTGTGGTTCATCATCATCATGTTGAACTTTTTACTCATCTTTTATCTCGG
>CBIHOP010000155.1:0-7755 GCA_966211385.1 uncultured Bacteriovorax sp. | reverse complement strand
ATATGCGAGTAAGTTCAAGTGCAATCGATCTCAATGCATTTGAATATGTCATCATGGGAAGTTGAGATTGCATCGATTGACACATATTTGTTGAAAGAGACAACTCTTCGTCATCAAAATATTCTCTTAGGAGAAGGATAATGTGGTCGCGATAACCATCAGGAACGTTAATTCCTGTGCCTACCGCAGAACCACCAATACCCAGAACTCTCAAGTAATTTTGTGCCAATAAAACGAGATCGTGTAATTGATCAACCGTTTTTTTATAGGCCCCAAACTCCTGACCTAACCTGATAGGAACAGCATCTTGAAGATGCGTGCGACCAGATTTTAAGACACTGTCGAATTCATTTGCTTTCCCGCTTAATGACTTTGATAGCATCCTGAGTTCATGAATTAATCTTTTAGAAAGAGTGAGAGTCGCAAGTTGCATGGCCGTTGGATACGAGTCATTCGTACTTTGCGACATATTGACATGATCATTGGGATGAATAAAAGAATAGTCACCGCGATGATCTCCGTGAAGTTCATTTGCACTGTTGGCAATGACTTCATTTGTATTCATGTTTTGTGAAGTTCCTGCCCCAGCTTGATACGTATCAACAATAAAATGTTGTTCATAGTCACTCGCAAGCAGTTGATCGACAGCTTTTTCAATGGCCAAGCATTTATCTTCAGCTAACGCTCCAGAGAGATAATTGGCACGTGCTGCGGCCTTTTTCAATTTTAAGTAACTTTCAATCATGACGGGATGAATTTTCGTTCCGCTGATAGGAAAGTTTTGTGAAGCACGAAAAGAGTTTATTCCGTAATAAGCTTCGTCGGGTAATTGTTGTGAACCTAAACTATCTGTTTCAACTCTCATCATTGTCATAAATTACTATTGTGTTAAATGTTATTAGGGAATAACGGGAGAAAAATGAATTTCATTTGAGCATTCATGTGAACAATACACCTCTCCTGCATGATGAACTTCTCTTCCGATGATTAATTTCTGACAATGAAAACAACGAGGCGCTATAAAACTTATAGCGCACTCGAAGCTATCGAATGTGTGTTCTCGTCCATCTCTTACGAGAAGAAATGGTTTTTCATGAACTTGACCGCAATTTTCACATTCTTTCATAAAATTCCTTGAGAGTTATTTTTGGGATGATGATTTTCTTCCTCTAGATGTAGAGCGTTTACTTTTCGATGATGTTTTTTTTCTTCCTTGTACCATAAAGTCCTCCTTGAGTTTGTTAGTAAGTATTCAAGCATTAACGATGCCAACACAAATCTTTTATCTCAGAAGCGTTAACGAATTAATTTTCGGTAATCTGGTCTTGAATCGTTGAGGCAAATTGCACATCTCAGAAAATATTATTTGGCACAAGAAATGCTTTGCTAATGAAACTGTTAACCAAAAATGAGGTTGAAATGTGGTCTCTGAAAAATGAATGGTATGAAATTGTTCTCAGAGGATTTTTTCTTTTCACATTTTTATTTATTACTTTTCGTTTGTGGGGGAAAAAACATTTCAGCGAGCTTTCACCTTTTGATTTTCTCCTTTTGCTTATTATTAGTGAAGCCGTCCAAAATGCACTGCTTGATGATGATCATAGTTTGACTGCTGGTTTTATCTCTGTGGCGACTCTGATCCTCCTTAATGCGTTTTTAGGGAAATTGGCGTTCCATTTTCCGCGTCTGGAAAAACTCGTCGATGGTGAACCTAAAGTGCTCGTTGAAGATGGTGTTCTCAATGATGAGTTGAGAAAAAAACTAGCCATTACTCACCAAGAGTTGTTCGAAGCCCTTCGCCTGCAAGGCGTAGAGACCTTGAGTGATATTCATAAAGCAACGATGGAAACTAACGGAAAAATAAGTGTTATAAAAAAAGAGGATAAATGAGATATTTTTGGATTACTTTGCTTCTTCTATTTGTCTCTTGCTCATCAAAAAAAATTAAAGAACAAAAAGTATGCGATAAAGTCATCATCCATGACGCGGAAGAAATAGAACTCAGTGAAGATGAAACAAGGCTTCTCTGTGGTGATATGACAACGGAAGCCTATAAGAATATTCCGTCTTATCAAGCTGGTTTTTTGGCCACTGGATTTTTGCAATCACGTGGTTATACCAATCCCAAATTTGAAACGGTGAACAAAGTCCTGCACATTTATCCTCAAGAAAAAGTCACTGTGGCAAAAGTCATTCTTCAGTCAGAAGATGAAAATAAAAATAAATTTGAAAAAATTCTCAATCGTCATTACGAAGAGGAAGAATTAAATCCCAAGCTACTCAACACAATAGAAGAAGAAACTCTCTCGCTTTATCGGAATGAAAGTTACCCATGCGCGAAAGTAGAATCGACGGCCGATGCTGAAACTGGTGAGATCAAACTTAAAGTTAGTGGATTAAAAAAATTTGATTTCGGTCCTCTGGAACGAGAAACAGTGAATGGTCTTAAAGAAGCTGCGTTTATCCGCTACACATCATTTTCGGTCGATGATGAATTCAGAGAACGTGAATTAGAACTGACAGAAAAAAGACTCTTGCGATCAGAAATTGTGCAAGGAACTTATTTTCAAGAGAAATGTGATTTGGAAAATAATTCGTTCTCTTTAAAACAAAATTTTATTTTAGGTGATGCTCGCTCCATTCGTTTTGGAGTGGGGGCATCCACAGAAGTTGGGCCCATGTTTAGAGTGAAGTGGGCCAACCTTCGTTATGGAGAGATGGCCTCAAGAAGAGAAGCTACATTACAAGCTTCGGCCAAAAGTCAGCTCATTCGCTTTTTATCAGAGCGTTGGTTTTGGGAGGATTCTCCACGACGGTCATTGCTCACTCAGGCAGAGATCAGGCGCGAAGATCAGACCAACTATCGTGAATTGACTGCGGAATTAAGACCACATCTTAAATGGACGCGCGATACCTGGAATCGTTATTGGCATTGGTCTACAGGACCTTCGTTAATTTCAAGTAGATTTGATACGAATCAAAATAAAGAAGATAAAAAGTTTACAACTGTTGCACTCGAGGCCGAACTACAATCGAAAACTCATTCTTACGAAGTTTTCGATGTTCATCCCGAAGAAGGAGAGCTTTATCAATTGAATCTCGATGCACGCCATCCTGGATTAGGATTTGAAGAACCGCTTCTTAAAATGGATTGGACCATCGTTCATCTCTGGAAGTTGTGGAGTTGGGGAAAGGGATCAGGAATTTTAGGGGGACGATTGAACGCATCTTCAACCTGGGTGAAAGACGATGTAGCGCTGGATTCATTACCACCTTCCGTAAAACATTATGGAGGAGGTAGTGACGATGTTCGCGGTTTTAATTTAAGCAGTCTTCCTTCCAACAATGGTCTTGGATCATTAACTAAATTAACGACTAAGTTTGAAGTCAGAAAAACTCATACCTTTTTGCCAACAATAGAAACATTTGCGTTTATAGATACAGGTTTGTTCGGACAACAATCTTTTACTCTTGATAGAAGGCTCTACTATTCTCCAGGCCTAGGATTAAGATGGCTTTCACCCATTGGACTTGTTCAAACTTATCTGGCCAGATCACTTTCTAATCGTGAAATCAAGGATGATGGATATTTTTTCTATATCGGTTTAGGAGGCATATTTTAATGAAGGCCTTAAAATTATTATTCAAAATACTACTCGGATTATTTGGTTTTGTTTTTCTGCTTGTTTTTATTATTGCTGGAGTACTTTTTGTTGCTCCCACCAAAATTGTTAATGAAAAAAATATAGCTCTCTTACTAAACAAAACAAAAGTGTTCGAAACATGGAGTTGGGAAAAGGGACATATTGGGCACGAATGGAAAAGCTGGAATGATCGAAGGCTTACAGGCGAATTTAAAAACTTTTGTTTCAAACTCAATCAACCTTACAAACAATTGGATGCATGCTTTGATGAAATAAGTTGGGATTTTGATGTCCTCTTTAGTGGTTCAAAAAAATTTCATCATTCTCAGCAAAGACCTATAATTTTAATTTCATCAAAATTTATTATGACCTCTAAGGAAGATCCACATGAAGAAGATGAAACACCTCCTGATATTATGAATTACTGGAATCTTTTGTGGAAACCGGTAATTCCCGAAATAAATGCGGAGTTTAAGAATATTGTTCTGATCAACGGAGATAAACCTTCTGAAGAACCGCTGAAAATCAATTTAGAGTTAAAGAAAAATTCCGGACATCTTCTGGCAAAAGTTCTAGATTTTCGTCTGCATGCTACTCCAAAAAGAATCATTGTAGAGGGACCTGAGAAAATTAAATTGCCCATGGATTTGAAAACCCGCAATCCACTTTTTTTTCGGCAGTTAAAAGTTCAAGCAGATATATTAGAAAAAAGCATTCCGATCAAAGCATCAGCTTCAGTCGAATCGGCCACCTTGAATATCACAACCAATGTTCTGCAGGAATCACTTGAAGAAGATCTTGGTAAACCTAAGTTCCTTCAAGATATCATTCATGCCACAAGGGCAGACTTAAAAATTTTGAAACTTCGTTCCACTCTAAATCGTTTGATGAAACCTCCTTATAACATTCTTCCTGCACCTCTTAATGCGATGGAAGGTGATCTCAATTTTTCTATGAAAGGCGAACGACTTCCTGGCAACAACGCTCTTTTGAATGTTGATACTGAGCTGGACATGAAGGGAAAAACACAAGTTCTTCATGTGATCGTTAATAGTGATGTACCCATCAATGTGAAGACAAAAGAAGTCGGAGCGGTCAATGTAGAGCTGGATTTAAAAAAGGTCGCTTTACATTTGCCAGAATTATCACGAACAAAAATACCTCCTCAGCTGCTTCCTGATAAACGTATCAAAACGAAAAAGGAAATTATTGCTGAGGCTAAAAAGAATCAATCGAAAAAGAAAGGAGCAAAAGTTGATTTAAGACTGCAAGCTTTAGGTGAGAAGGCATTGGCCCTTAAAACGAATTTATTAGATGAGATATTACGCTTAAAATTTGATCTCGCTATTAAAGACGGTGAAATAGATGAAGGCTTTCTTCAGGCACTTCCTCTGAAGACGACTTTTTTTAAGAGACCGATTCAAATTCAATTCATGAAAATTAATTTTAATAAACCTCTGGAACCTCAATTAAATGCAAAAGTTCTTTTCGATCTCCCGGAGTACAAAATTACTTTGCTTCTGGAAGGTCCAATAAGTGAGCCTCGACAAGCGTTTTCGAGTGTACCGCCTTTATCGCTCGACGATATGTACGCCGTTATTCTTTTTGGTAGACCGCTCGACAACTTAGAAGGGGACGATAAAGAAAACGCGCAAAACGCCGGACAAGTGCTTTCAAAAGGTATCCTAAGTTTAGGAGTTCTTTATTATCTTGCAGGAACACCAATCGAGTCTATTGGTTATGATCCAGATTCAAAAGCGGTCTCGGCCCAAGTCGGTCTTGGATCAAAAAGTTCATTAAGAGTTGCCAGCGAAGATGGAGGATTGAATTCAGCAGGAGTGAGAAGATCTCTTGGGAAGGGATGGTATATTGATAGTAGTGTTCAACAAGGGAATTCTAGACGTCCTAGCAGTGCCGGAAGTGATTTTGGAGTTATGCTCGAGAGAATCATCAGCTACTGAAATAAAAAAGCCATCCGTATGGATGGCTTCTTATTGCTTTTGGAAAAAAGATTAAGTTAAAATAATTAAAAATGAATCTAATTATTTCCGTCTAGATCAGTCTAAACCTCAGCAGTTTCGACTTTGCTAGCACTGGATTTTTAACTTATTCTCAACTAGTGGCCCGCAATACATATGCCACTAACCTTACTATTTCCTCGAGAATCAAGAATCAAGTTTTTCACGTTTGTTTCTTTTGAAGACTCTCTTGTAAGTATAAGTTGCAGAGAGTGTGCCAGATCCATGATTCATTTTTTAAGTCACTTAGAAAATTAGAGTATATTGCTTGAGGCTAATTTCCCTCATCATTAATAAAAATTGCCACATTAATAATCGTTTTCCTCAGGGAGAAAATGATCAAGTAAAAGATCTCTTATCATTCTTTCAAGATACTCTTCATTTTCTTTCCACTCACTGAAAAGTTGAATATAAAATTGCGGAGTTTGGACATCGACATCCTTTTCATTATCCATTTTGTTCTCTCTCCCTTTAGTTTTTTGTTTCTTCTAAATTTTAGAGAGCAAACCTTGTGCCACGAATGATTTAGATCCATTCCTCAGGACGATCGAAATCACCGATGTATTCGGATACAAAATGATAAGTGACAATTCCTGGTTTCTTAATAGCGAGGACTCCACCAAGTTGAGTGTGGTAACCAGTCTCTTTAGTTGAACGGCCTTGACGATGGCCTTCGAGGAAAAGTTTTGCTCCACCAATAATCGATTGAGGAGAAACTATATGGAGGAACCCTCTTAACATTCCAGCGGCATCGAATGTCTTTAAGGTTGGGTCAGTGTAAATAGTCGCATCTGGTATGTTTAAATCTTCTTTGAAAGCACTAATCATGACGTGATTTCCGTTACCAATAAAGATTATACGAGTGCCTTTTTTTTCAATCTCATCTTTTTTTGCCCAGATTTGCGAAACATGGGCCCTACAAGCAATACAACCGAAATGTCGGATGAAAACGATGACGACAGGATGATGTTCCCAAAGGGATGCAAACATGATTTGATCACCACGTTCAGTGTAAATTCTTAATCTTTTAAGAGCGAGTATGTCGACCAGATCTTGCTGGGATTTTTCTTTTTTCATTCATTCAGTATAACGATGATTGAAATTAAAACAATGAGTGAAGAGCAGGACCTATCGTCCGCTCTCCACTAAAATATGGTCGATAGAAGTTTCTTCTTCAAATCTAGATTCAGCACAGTGTGAGCAGCAGTATATAGAGCCTTCAAGGTCAACGCCATGACCGATAATTGTAGTATTACAGTGAAAACATCGAGGGGCCATTTTACTTATGGCACATTCGAAACTATCAAATAGATGGGATTTTCCATTTCGAGTGACTGTGAAAATTCGAACGGAATGATTTCCACAATTCTCGCAGCGAGATTCTTCATATACGTTCATTACAGATCCTTTTTTACGGGCGATTACGATGTCCGCGGTCAGGAGCTCCACTTTTTCCTTTTGGATCGTTGACCGGCCATGGTGGGTTTACAGAGTGGTCAATTTTCCCTTTTTTTCTCAAGTCATCATCTTTTTGCAACATTCCTTTTTCTTCATTTAGTGAGTTTCTTTTATTTTTACTCATAAAATAACCTCCTTAATTTTTAACATGAATTCCTAAGATAGAATTAGCACTATCCATGCCGTTTCCCTCTGGTTAAAATTTGTTGATGAACATCGGATCAAAAACTATACATTGCGAAGACGCCATTATTTGGCTTAATAACCAATCAGTTCTGTCGGGAAGTTCTCTTATTGCTTCACTTCCGGATAAATCAGAATTTCCCAAATATTCTCTGCAGGAGTGGAAAGAATGGTTCATGAATACTGCTCAACTTATCATTCAAAAAACACCTGATGATGGACTCACTCTTTTTTATCAATCTGACATTAAGTTTGAAGGAGCGTGGGTAGATAAAAGTTTTCTTATTATGAAAGCAGCAGAGAAAGAAAATTCAGAACTTCTATTTCATAAAATACTCTGCCGAACAAAACCAGGAATTCTCACCTTTGGTCGTCCTGCTTATTCTCATCTCATTGCTTTCTCCAAAAAAACGCGGTTGGAACTTAATCAAGTGACGATTCCTGATGTACTT
>CBIHOP010000154.1:0-7756 GCA_966211385.1 uncultured Bacteriovorax sp. | reverse complement strand
AACACGAGCACGCATAAAAAATTGGATTTCAAAGTTCGCCTTTTTGCTTGTGGACTTGATATCAAGTTTCGCGAAGTAAAATTGAATGATCTTGTTGCTCAGCCAGTCCTTAATGTTGAAACAAGTACATTGGGAACGATCTATACAAAACTTACGAAGACAAAACTTATGGCCTACACGGAAATGGGCGAAGTGTTTGGACAAGCTCAGTTGGAAGAAAATGAAAACGGAGAAATCCTTACATCAGTCACAATTCCGCACATTAAAATGCCTTCGCAACTCGTGCTTAATCTTGAATCAGTTTACGTTGTTCGTTCTTTAGAAGGGCAAGAGCTGATGAGAGAGCCGATGGTTGCAGCTTCTTATTTGCTCAATATTCGCCAATAATCTCTAATACAACAAAATATTTTCGCGTTGGTTGAGGAAGGTCTGATGACCTTTCTCTTCAATTTTTTTGAGTTCTGAATACGATCCCAAATTATTCACCCAGTGACGAACTTCATCTGTTCCGTTGATGAGATCGATGGCGAGTTTATGAAATTCATACTCGTATGGTTTGCTGTGAAATTCAAAAGCGTCACCTAACTCGCGTTTAAATTCACGGCAGAGCATTTGGGAGACGGCCCATGATTTGAATTTATGATTGATTGTTGGATGGATGTGAACACCACCGCAATTTTTTCCCTGATGCTTTTGAAATGTAGGGAGGAAAATGATCGGACGAAGATTAAATCCTTCTGACAAGCCTTCTTCGTGCATACGTTTCATGACTCTCTCACAAAATGAGAAAGATTCAATTCCAGGGTATCCTGCAATTTCTAGTGCACGTGTTGTTCCACGTCCTTCAGACACGTTTGTTCCTTCAAAAAGAACAGTTCCAGCAAATGTAATGGCGCCTTCTGCTGTGGGAAGATTAGGAGAGGGAAGAACCCATGGAAGACCAGTATCTGTCCAGTACATTGAGCGTTTCCAGTTTTTCATGGTGATGACGTCAATGTTGCAATCTGTTTTTAAAACTTTTTTTCCAAACATTCCCACTTCACCCATTGTGAGTGAATGGCGTTGAGGGATTGGGTAGCGGCCAACGAATGATTCATATCCCGGTTGCAGAACAGTTCCTTCAATCATTTCTCCCGCAACAGGATTGGGGCGGTCGAGAACGACGATTTTCAAATCGCGACCGACAACTTTTTCCATGATGAGTGAGAGAGTTGAAATATAAGTATAGACGCGAGTCCCAACATCTTGCAGATCAACGATCAATGTATCTAGGCCTTCGAGCATCACATCTGTTGGCGTTCTTGTTTCCGAATACAATGAATAAACCGGAATTTTAAAATAGGGATGAACATAGTGAGACGTTTCAACCATGTTGTCTTGCACGTCAGTCACGAATCCGTGCTGAGGTCCAAATAATTTTTTTAAACGTGATCCAAAGAGTTTTTGGAGGAGCTGAACGCCAGTATTGAATTGCGAATCAATCGAAGCGCTATGACAGAGGTATCCGATATTTCCTTTGATTTGATCCTGGAGAGATTTCTCCGCTACTAATCGCTCAAGTCCCGTCACTACTTTTGTCATAAAACTTCCTAGATTCCTTTCCGTGAATGTTTAACTCCCTAAATTTTTGAACAGCAAGGAATTTTTGTAAAGGATTACTTTATCAACTGACAGCTAAAACGCTAAGATAGAACAACACACACGCAATCGGAGACATTCATGAAACAATATCACCAGCTCATGCAGCACGTTCTCGAGCATGGAACAAAAAAAGAAGATCGCACTGGAACGGGAACAGTTTCAGTTTTCGGCTACCAGGCCCGCTATAATTTAGCTGAGGGTTTTCCTCTCGTAACAACTAAAAAATTGCACCTTAAGTCGATCATTCACGAACTTCTTTGGTTCCTTCAAGGTGAAACGAATATCAAATATCTAAAAGATAATGGCGTTTCCATCTGGGATGAATGGGCCGATGAAGACGGGAATTTAGGGCCTGTCTATGGATCACAATGGAGATCTTGGCAGGGAGCAAATGGCGAAACCATCGATCAAATCGAAAGTGTCGTCAATCAAATTAAAAAAAATCCTGACTCAAGAAGATTGATAGTCTCCGCATGGAACGTGGCTGAAATTGAAAAAATGGCGCTTCCACCATGTCACGCTTTCTTTCAATTCTATGTGGCCGACGGAAAACTTTCTTGTCAGCTTTATCAACGTTCAGCGGATATCTTTTTAGGTGTACCGTTTAACATTGCTTCATACGCGCTTCTGACGATGATGATGGCGCAAGTAACTGGATTACAATACGGCGATTTCATCCACACGATGGGAGACGCTCACCTGTATCTCAATCACATTGATCAAACGAAGCTGCAGCTTTCACGCGAATGCCGTCCACTACCAACCATGAAAATCAATCCAAATGTAAAAAGCATTTTTGATTTCAAATTTGAGGACTTTGAATTAGTCGGATACGATCCACATCCGCACATCAAAGCGCCGGTTGCTATATGATCGTCAGCATGGTGGTGGCCACAGGGCCAAAAGGTGAAATCGGAAAAGACAATAAACTTCTCTGGCACATTTCAGAGGATCTAAAAAACTTTAAAAAAATCACGACAGGAAAAATGATTGTCATGGGCCGCAAGACTTATGAATCCATCGGCAAACCTCTTCCTAATAGGACTAATGTCGTTATTACTCGTGATGAAAAATGGCAGGCCCCTGAAGGTGTCATCGTCGTTCACGATCCGCTTATGGCCTTTGATCTCGCTCTTGAAATTGAAGAAGAAAAGAATTTGGAAGATATGGAGATGATGGTGATCGGTGGTGGAGAGATTTTCGAAATCTTTATGCCATACACGCAAAAAATTTATCTCTCGGAAGTTCCGTATAATGGTCCCGCTGACGTTTACTTTCCAAAACTTGAAAGCAAAGAATGGACCGTTTCTGAAGAGCAAGACTTTCAAGAATTCAAATTTAAAGTGCTCACGAGAGCTGATTAACGATTGTAGATTTCATTGGCGAAATCGAGTGCATCGACCCCATCATCGGATTTCATGTGCGCACTTTTCTTAATTAAAAAGAAAGTGTGCATCCATGTTTTTTTCAACCAAACTTTGATGTTGCTGTAGTGAGAAGCTATGGCCGGCAAACCTTTTGGACCCAGGATTAATTTTTCCTGCTCTCTGGGCGAGATGGCCCCGTATCCAATTGACATGACGACATCGCGAGTACCCATGAGAACTCCGATTTGCCAATCATCATAAAGTTCAAAAACAGGTCCAATATCTTTAGCGACGTGACCGTCATTGTAATCGATTTCCAGTCCAACATTTGAAAACGCACGCTGAAAAGATTGAAAGGATTGTTTGGAAAATTTTTTCCAAAAATCTTTTCCATAATGAAGTCCAGGAGAGTCGACGATCATTGTCTTTTTAGCATCAGGTGAAACAATCGACTCAATATGTTTCCCATGAATCAAACTTCCAATGGCACCAGCAGATGCTCCCCAAACAGTGACATCATTAAAAGATTTAAAATCATCAATGAATTTTTGATCGCGCAAAAAATTGAGAGCAAGAAGTGTGTTGGTGTAACCCACGTGATGAATTTTTTTGCCGTTATAGTTTTCAACATGATCACCGGCATGAACATCACCCGTGCAATAAGGAAAATAAATCATCGTGTGATCACGAAATGGATTATAAGATCGATCGGCCGTAAAAACGCTGAAACTTTTTACGTTAGGAATAGGGTAGATCCAAGCTTTAGGAATAACGGCCGTACAGGAAAGGCGATCCCAACAAACTCCGCCACCCATAAATTCGACAAGTAATTTTTCTGAAGATCCACTATTAAAAAAAATGTAATACTGATCACCATTTCCGCATTTAGCACCGGGGATCGCTATCTTTTTAAAATCGTGAATGAAATCTTTTGCCGTAGCAACACTTGTTAACAAGAGCAGGCAAAAAAACCATATTTTCACTTAATGGCCTTCATCTCGTTGAGGTCACGCTCGTAATCGTCACGCCAACTATCAGCGAGAGTATTTTCTTTGAGACTTAATCCGCAATACGTGCGGGCCGCAGTGACCAAACGTTCTTCTTCTCTTGTAAATCCTAAATAAGGAACAAAATTTCCATAACCTTTAATGAAAAAACTATCTTCTCCGTTTTTGTAACTATAGTTCTGACATTGGTTCGGATTGTTGCTGTCAACATATCCCACTTCATATCCATTGGGCATTGAACGCATTCCCATCACAAGCCATGAGTGAGAAGTGATGCCTTTGATTTGCAGTTTTTGGTAGGCGACTTTTTGTTTTGTTTCGACGTAAGTAAAAAGCTGATCAAGTGATATTTTTAATTTTGATGGCTCAATTCGTGTGTCTCCTTGAAGTCCATCCATCCAACTGCCAAGAACAACACCATCATAAATTTGCCAGTCATTAAGTTCTGCTTGAATGTCTTTTTGAGCATATTTTGAAAACTCAGCAAAATTGGCAAATCCTGGAATAGTGAATACATTTTCGCCACGGCGAATTTCTTTAATTAATTTTTTTAGATCACGAGCATTGGGTTTTGCGAGATCAGGACGAAAGACTGCAAGATAGAGAACATTTCTTTGAAAGCGGGAATGCCACCAGCACACGCCACCATTAAAAAGTCCGCCATCATTTTTAAAACTCATGAGATTGACTGGATCAGCAGAAAATTCACGCACTCTCATTTCATTGTTGTTAAATCGTGAACAGAAATCCTCTTTTGAGTGAGGAAGAGTTCCAGCAGTTGCTGTTATTGATAAACTCAAAAGCGAGAGAAGGATGAATTTCATAATGACCTCTATTCGATAATCAGTTCGTTTTTCAATTCATTTGAGCGATTGGCATCTTTTGCTGGAAAATAGTGTTCGAGAACTGCGGCCGCAGCTTCAATAGTTTCTTTGAGCGCAATCGCCAAATCACCTTGATGCACTTTTTCCGTAAATTGCACAACAAGTTCGTCCCAAACTTTTTGTTCGATTTTTTTTCTGACTCCAACATCAGTGATGATGTGAATTTTTCGTTCCATGAGCGAAATGAAAATGAGCACTCCATTGTGATCAGTCGTGACGTGTATGCCATGATCAAAAAAGGCTTCATAAGCACGTTGGCGCGTTTCGAATTCCATTTCATTTTTAGTGACGAGCAACCTTTGGAAAAAGGGATATCTCCCTAACCAATAACCTAAAAGGAGACCTGGAATTTGAATCCAAAGATAATAAATAGGGTTGATGATATGCAGAGGTGAGAAATAGAGACCAAGAGAAAAGAGAAACGAAACAATAATGGCCATGCGAAAATGAGAAGCAGGATAGATGTCGCTCGTTGCAACAATCATAGGAACTAATTCGCTATGACTTTTCTTTTCCGCCTGCGCGATTATTTCACGAATGTGTTTTTTGTTTTTTTCAGAAATCATATTTAATCCTTAAATTTTTAATTACCAAGAACCAGATGAACCGCCGCCGGAGAATCCTCCACCGCCACCGCCCCATGATCCACCTGAAGATCCTCCACCAAAGCCGCCTCCGCCGCCCCAACCAGATCCGCCACTCCATCCGCCGTAACCCGAGCTGTACATCCCACGACGGCCTCTACGAGTAAAGAGTTGCAAGAACGTAATGACGATAAAAAGTATGATCATGATGAATGATGAACTGATGCGACGTTGATGGCGCGGTCTAACTGAACCTTCAGCGAATTTAAGTTCTACGCCGGCCGCTCGCCCCATAAGTGTGAGACCGAGAGCGACTCCATTGTCATAATCTTGATTGCGAAAAAATGGTTTTACTTCTTCAATAATTCTGCGCGAAGTGAGATCGGTGATTTCACCTTCGAGTCCGCGACCTACTTCAATGCGCATTTTTCTATCTTCAAGTGAGATGAGAAAAAGTGCGGCCTTGTCTTCGCCTTTTTTACCGAGTTTCCATTCATCGACAACTTTGATGGAGTACCCTTCGATGGTTTCATCAAGCAGTCTATCAATGACGAGAACTTGAAACTGAATTCCTTTTTCCTGATTGAGATTCATGAGCGCATTGGAAATCGCCGCGTGAGCACTACGACTTAAAAACTGCGCTTCATCAACCACCGGCCCTGTGAGGGCCGGCACTTCCATCGTCCATGCGGACAATGAAAGTAGTGTTGTTAAGATGAAAACTAAAAATTTATTCATTAGAATTGAACCGCTGGAGCTTTTTGCGCTTCCTGAAGATTTTCAACTTCAAATTGCGGCTTCTTCGCATGTTTTAAGAAGAGTGAATTTGTCCACGACGTAGGAGGAACAGTTACGAGATTATTAAATTCTTTAATCGACGTAATGTAGCGGTTTCTCGCTACAGTAATTCTGTTTTCTGTTCCTTCAAGCTGCGCCTGTAAGTCGCGGAAATTTTCATTGGCCTTTAAATCTGGATATTTTTCCACGGTTACCATTAAACGAGAAAGTGCTGATGAAAGGCCTGCTTGGGCCTGTTGGAATTTTTGCATGTTTGCTTCAGTGAGCTGATCCGCTGTAAAATTAACAGATGTAGCTTTAGCGCGCGCTTCGATCACACCTTGAAGTGTTTCTTTTTCGTGACCAGCATAACCCTTGACCGTGTTAACGAGGTTGGGAATAAGGTCAGCGCGACGTTTATATTGGTTTTGAACTTCGGCCCAATCGGCCTCTACTTGGTTTAAAGCTGTAGGAATACTTTGGATTCCACATGAAGAAAGTAGAATAGTTGTAACGAAAATAGTGACTAATGACTTAAAATATTTCATAACGATCTCCTCAGAAGATTATTGAAAATTAAAACACTTAAAAGCTTATGTTAAAGAATCAAAAAAGTGAACTTTTGTTACCAGTTGGTGACATGAATATGTGCCTGGCCGCTATTCACAATGGCGCAGATGCTATTTATGTTGGTATGCCGCATTTTAATGCTCGCGGAAGAACGACTGATTTCACCACGGAACAACTCAAGGAGATGATCGATCTTTGTCATCTTTACGGTGTGAAAGTTAATCTCGCTTTTAACGTTGTTATTTTCGAACCAGAACTTCCGGAGGTCATCAAACTTTTGCAGGAAGTTTTACCAACACGTCCGGATGCACTCATCATCCAAGATGTAGGCCTCGCGAAAATCGTACGCCAGATGGCGCCAGATCAGGTTATTCACGGTTCCACGCAAATGACGGTTACGAACTATGAGGCGATGAACTTGCTCGCTGATTTGGGCATTAAACGTTTTGTTTTGGGACGAGAAGTTTCTCTGCCTGAAATGAAAGCGATCAAAGAAAAAACAGAGTGTGAACTGGAAGTGTTCGTTCACGGAGCTCTTTGTGTGGCCTATTCCGGCCAATGTTTTACCTCGGAATCCATTGGAGGTCGCTCGGCCAATCGTGGTCAGTGCGCTCAAAGCTGTCGCCTAGAATACGAAATGATTGTCGATGGTGAAAAACGTGATTTAGGAGCTCTTAAATACTTAGTCTCTCCGAAGGATCTATGCGGTATTGCTGAGATTCCTGACCTTTTATCGTTAGGAATAGATAGCTTCAAAGTAGAAGGTCGCTTAAAAACGCCGGAATATGTGGCCTCGGCCGCACGCAATTATCGTGAAGCGATTGATCGCGTGGGATTAAAACCGCGTGAAATTGAAAAAGCAAAAACGGAAATGAGTCTGACATACAGTCGCGGATTTTTTTCGGGATGGTTGCATGGAGTGGATC
>CBIHOP010000153.1:0-7763 GCA_966211385.1 uncultured Bacteriovorax sp. | reverse complement strand
ACTTTCTGGTGATGTTGTGAAAGCATTAGCTGGTGGTGCAAGTTCAGTAATGATCGGATCCCTTTTTGCCGGAACTGATGAAGCTCCAGGTGAAATGGTTCTTTATCAGGGACGTGCCTATAAAATTTATCGCGGCATGGGATCTCTAGGTGCCATGAGTATGGGAAGTAAAGATCGTTATGGTCAGGCGAATGTTGAAGATATCGGCAAGCTCGTCCCAGAAGGAATTGAAGGACAAGTTCCTTATCGCGGATCTCTTTCAAGCAATATTTTTCAACTCGTTGGTGGCCTACGCTCAGGTATGGGATACGTCGGTGCTAAAAATCTGAAAGAACTCTATGAGAAAGCAGAGTTCATAACGATTTCGAATGCCTCTTTAAAAGAAAGTCATCCCCACGATGTCTTTGTCACTAAAGAAGCACCTAATTATCGATTGACTTAAGATTAAGAGAAAAAAATGAAAATGCCTTTTTCTAAAAATATTTGGATTGTGGACTTCGGTTCACAATACACACAACTCATTACTCGCAAAACACGCGAGTTGGGATATTCATCGGAAATTTTGTCACTTAAAGAATGTGAACGGCGATTTGCTCAAAAAGATTTGCCTCACTGTCTAGTTCTATCCGGTGGCCCGCAATCAGTGTTCGAAGATAACCACGACTATTCATTTATTTTTAAACATG
Source organism: uncultured Bacteriovorax sp. (assembly GCA_966211385.1). Lineage (GTDB taxonomy): Bacteria > Bdellovibrionota > Bacteriovoracia > Bacteriovoracales > Bacteriovoracaceae > Bacteriovorax. Next base: position 7,077 of record CBIHOP010000153.1, on the reverse strand, counting down.
AAAAACTTCCCGTTCTCGGCATTTGTTACGGAATGCAATTGTTAGGGAAATATTTTGGTGGTGTTGTTGAAATAGGTATCATCGGCGAATACGGGCACGCGGACATTCATTTTACTAATGGTTTTCGCATTCAAAATTGTCCGGATAAAACAAGTGTCTGGATGAGCCACTCTGATCATGTCAGTCTTGTTCCCAAAGATTTTGAAGTCATCATTACGAGTTCAAATCAACTTGTGGCGGGGATTAAGCATAAAACACAACCGATCATGGGACTGCAATTTCATCCGGAAGTTGAACATTCCAAACATGGAAAAATTCTGCTGGATTATTTTTACAAAAATCTCGCAAAACTTCAGCATGATTGGGATGCACAAGAAATGGTTGTTGAAGCTCTTGGCATCGTTAAAGATGTCGGACCCAAAAAAGTTCTCTGTGCGTTTTCAGGTGGAGTTGATTCTCTAGTCGCAGCGACTTTAAGTGCAAAAGTACTGGGCGACAATCTTCATTGTTTTTTCGTGGACAATGGACTTCTGCGTTTACAAGATTATCATCACATTAAAATCCTGAAAGAAAAAACAAAATTGAATATTGAAATCATCGATGCCAAAGAGGAGTTTTTAAGCGCTCTCAAAGGGGTCGATGAACCAGAACAAAAAAGAAAGATCATTGGAAAAATGTTCATTGAAATCTTTGATAAGAAAGTAAAACAATATCAGGCCGATCACAAAATCCATTTTGAGTATTTATTACAAGGAACACTTTATCCCGACGTGATTGAATCTCTATCTCAATTGGGAAAAGATGGTAAATCATCGACTATAAAATCTCATCACAATGTTGGTGGTCTCCCTGAAAAAATGAATCTCAAACTTCTTGAACCTCTTCGCCATCTTTTTAAAGATGAAGTGCGTGCGATGGGAATGAGTCTCGGACTCGAACGCGATTGGGTTTTTCGTCATCCCTTTCCAGGCCCTGGTCTTGGTGTGCGAATCCTGGGCGAAGTTACTCCTGATGCTATTCGCATGGTTCAAGAGAGCGATCAAATCTTGTATGAAGAATTAAAAGATGCAAATCTCTATCAATCAACGTGGCAAGCGTTTACCGTTTTTCTTCCAATAAAAACAGTTGGAGTGAAAGGGGATGGGCGCGCTTATGAACATGTCATCTGCCTGCGTATGGTGAATTCTTCAGATGGGATGACGGCGAACTGGTCGCATTTTCCTCATGAATTTTTGGAAGTCGTTTCAAGGCGAATTACGAATGAGGTAAAGGGGATTACGAGAGTCGTTTACGATATAACTTCGAAACCGCCTGGTACTATTGAATGGGAGTAGCCCGAAAAAATGCTCCAGTGGAGCATTTTTACTTCTTCCATAACGAAAAAAGAGTTTCGCGTTCAAAGAGTTCGGGCTACTGACTACCCTAAAAAAGCCCCAGAGGGGCCTTTTTTACTTCTCATGTATTACTTAGCAAATGTACAAACTAAATTAAGTTCAGATCTATTCTTAAGTTCCAACCTCGCTGCACGACCAACAAGTTTCCCAACTTTCATCGGTCTTACACCCAAAGTAAGTTCACCTTCAATATTAGTCTTAGCATCTTTACCCACATAGCGAGTAGCTCCACCTGCCATCATGCGAGGAGGAAGAATTTTTTTTCCAACGATTTCTAATTTTACTTTTTCAGATTTTAAATCAACAAGCAGTCTTGATTGACCATCTTGAGCTTCTTGAATATCAACTGTAGCAGCAGCTTGAGCAGAATATGTCTGACAGTTCAGTGTTGTTTTGAAAACGAGAATTGAGCGAGCGTTAGCTGAAACAGTTCCAAGTAATAGAGCAGATAGAATGAATGCTTTCATATTTTTTCTCCAATAAGGTGATTGTTTGCCATCACTGTTATAGCAGAATGACAAATCCTTTTGGGAAAAGTGAAAAAACTACATTGCTTAAGATTTTATTAATAGGAATTAATCGAAAAGCGATAGCTGTGGTTTCAACGATTCTTTTGCTGAGATAATTTCACGCGTCTCATGGAGAAGGACTTCTCTTTTAGCAAATGAATCTTTGAAAGTTTCGATAACGAAGAAACTCATTTCAGGATATTTTTGTTTCAGATCGCGCATTTCTTCAGTGATGAGTTCAACGTTTTTGTGATCGTCATCACTCATTCCAAAACGATGGTAGGGTGAGTACCCATATTCTACAATCGCTTTTTCCACGCTAGCGCGGATAGCGTGTTTCTTTAATTCGGCCACACTCTTTTTAAAATCATGATCGCCAAGTTCAAGTCGTACTTCAGGATTCGAGACAGGGTAGATACTGTGATAATTCGGATCCGTTGGTAAATATCCAGAGCGAACCATTTGATTCACGCCATCTTTTATCGTGCGCGGATGATGCCCTCTCGCCGTGATCAAAGAGACAGGGCGTTGGTTGTAAGTAGCGTGGTAAAAACAATTCCATGAGGGAGCTTTCCACATTGAATCGACATTCATCAGTGCTTTTTGTACATCTTCTACGAAGCCCTGCTGTTTACCAGCTTTAACTTCAATAGGATTGAGTTCACGATCACGGAAATAACGGAATGATCCGTTTTGATCGTTGAAATCCATATAGTAGTCTGCATAGGGTCCGCTTATGCCTATGTTTTTATTTTCGTGGGCAAATTCTGAACTCGAAAGAGATACCTCTTCGCCGGTTTTTTTATGAAAAATAATAATTGGTGTTGAAAGAAAAGCTACGTTGTCATCGAAATCGAAAAAATAAAACGAACGACCACCGAGGTGGAAGTTACGATCCTGCTCACGAGGGATACTATCAAGTCCGAAACTTAATTGCCCTGGAAGCTGTGGTTGTTTTTTCGTTTTCTTTGCCATTTTTATTCTTATAAATCAGTGATCATCTTCGCCAAGTCTATAACCTGATTTGGATAATCGCTTAAGTTTATTTTTTCCGCTCTTTTCTTTTTTTGCAAGGCCAAATTTGTTAGGCATAAAGCGCGTACTGGAGTCGGACGTTCTTCGCTTTTAGCACAATTGTCGTAGAATCCGATGGCCAGGGGAGCATAACTTTCATGGCGAGTAATAATTTCTTTAATAAGCCCCAGATCTTTGCCCGCTTCCAGAATCGGTTCTGGCGTTCTATGGAGAGCTTCCGCAGGGAGTTTTTTAATATCTCCAAGTTTTGGCATTCTTAACTCAACTTCTTCGAGCAGTGACTTAAACGATTCAGCGCTCATGCGGTTGATTTCTTCTTCCGTATAAAGCCTTTCCTGGGTGACAATGGGTGCTTCGTTTACCGGTGCAAGTTCCTTTTTTGTACGTAAGCTTTTATTTAAAAAACTTCGTATTTTATCGTTCAAAGGGGCCTTGCCAGGAGTGGTCAACTGACTTTTACTTTCATTTGAGATCTTAGGTTTTCGTGTGTTGAGATAAATAGACGTACCGGCCAAAATGGCCGCAAGAATAAGAAGCACCAAAGGTAGTGAAAACTCTTTGAGTTTCATTTTTATTTACCCTAGAAAGGTCTAATTACGGGAAGTTTACGCTAAAAGTCAGTTTCACTCAATATATGACCTTTGGACCGTGTAAAAATTGACTGAAAAGTTCCTGACTTTGTGAGGGGAAAATGAGAAAATTTCGTTAATACATTCCAGGATTTAGAGAGAAAAAACCATGTCGTTTTTAGACACACACAAAGACAGTTTTGTTCACCTCCATCTGCACACTCAATACTCCCTGCTTGATGGGGCCATCAGGCTAAAAGATCTCATCAAAAAGGCGCAGGAGTTTGGCGTACCTGCTATAGCGCAAACCGATCACGGCAACATGTTTGGCGCGATTGATTTCTATACTCAGTGTAAAGCGGCGGGCATCAAACCGATTTTGGGTTCAGAAATATATTTCACGGCAGGATCACGTTTTGAAAAAGGGGCCCTTAAAAAACAAAAGGTCGTAGGCTCTCAGGATGAGACGGAATCTCGTCACGCCATTCACCACCTCATTCTTCTTTGTAAAAATGAAACTGGTTATCAAAACCTTTGTAAGCTTCTTTCTCGCGCATACATGGAAGGATTTTATTACAAGCCACGCGCTGACTATGAACTGCTTCGTGAATTTAAAGAAGGGCTCATTTGTACGACTGCTTGTTTGAAAGGCGAAGTCGGATATAACTTTTTTTCTGATCAAGATGATCGCGCGATCAAGGCAATTGAAAAATTAAAAGATCTTTTTGGTGATGACTTCTATCTGGAAATTCAAGAAAACGGAATTCCAGAGCAGGTTCCCGTTAATAAAAAAATTATTGAGTACGCTCGTTCGACTGGAACTAAATTAGTAGCGACCAACGATTGTCACTATCTTACTCGTGAAGATGCGGCCGCGCAGGAAGTTCTTCTTTGCGTACAGACAGGGAAGACGTTGCAAGACGAGCAACGTATGCGTTTAACAACGAATGAATTCTTTTACAAATCACCAACAGAGATGCGTGAAGCTTTTCATTATGCTCCTGATGCCTGCGACAATACTTTATTGATTGCTGATCAATGTAATGTTGAATTCAAATGGAAGGACGCTAAAGGGAATCAAATTTATCACCTTCCAGATTATCCTATTGAAACGGACGAAACACCTGAACAATATTTCAGACGAAATGCCCATGAAGGAATGACAGCTCGTTTTGAAGGTCCTCACTTTGCTAAATTGCGATTGGAAGCGAATTGGGAAACGGAAATTAAACCGAAATACCTCGAGCGCTTAGAAGACGAATTGAACATGATCGTGAAGATGGGATTCCCCGGATACTTCCTGATCGTATCGGACTTCATCAAATGGGCGAAGAAAAACGGATGTCCAGTTGGTCCAGGTCGTGGTTCGGGAGCAGGTTCAATTGTGGCCTATGCTCTCGACATTACCAACGTTGATCCAATTCCATTCAATTTACTCTTTGAGCGATTCATCAACCCTGAACGTATTTCGATGCCAGACTTCGACGTCGATTTCTGTCAGGAAAATCGTTACCGTGTTATTGATTACGTTACCCAGAAATACGGTGAAGATCGTGTTGGTCAAATTATTACCTTCGGTAAACTTCAAGCGAAGGCCGTCATCAAAGACGTTTCACGTGTTTTCGGTCTAAGTTTTGGTGAAGCCGATGTCATTTCAAAACTCATCCCTGAAGAATTGAAAATGACCATCGATAAAGCGCTGGAGCTTGAACCAAAGCTCGGCGAGCTAATGGATTCTGATCCGCGTATCAAACAAGTTATTAACATTTCTCGTAGGCTTGAAGGACTTCTTCGTCACGCTTCGATTCACGCTGCGGGTGTTATTATTACCAATCTTCCGCTCGTTAATTACTGTCCATTGTTCAGAGGACGTGAAGGCGAGAAGGTTATTCAATTTGATAAAGACTTCTCGGAAAAGATTGGTCTCGTTAAATTCGACTTCTTAGGTTTAAAAACTTTAACCGTAATTGAAAGTGCTTCGGCCTTTATCCGTCGTGATAAAGATCCTTCATTTGATATTGAAAATATCGATCTCGAAGATAAGAAAGTTTTTGAATTCATCTCGGCCGGAGAAACGATCGGTGTGTTCCAGCTTGAATCAAGCGGGATGATCGATCTCTGTAAACGTATTGCACCTGGATCTATCGATGATATTTCTTCCATCAACGCTCTCTACCGACCAGGTCCACTTGAATCAGGAATTGTAGATGAGTTTATTGAAATCAAACATGGAAGACAGCAAGCTCACTATCCGTTTGAAAGTTTAGTTCCCGTTCTTAAAGATACGTACGGAGTTATCATTTACCAAGAGCAGGTAATGAACGTTGCCCGTATTGTCGCGGGATACTCTCTTGGTCAAGCAGACATGCTTAGACGTGCGATGGGGAAAAAGAAAGCGGACGAGATGGCCCACCACCGTCAAATTTTCATGAAGGGTGCTGAAGAGCGCGGTTACGATTTAAAAGTTGCGAGTGACCTCTTCGATAAAATGGAAAAGTTTGCGGAATACGGATTCAACAAATCTCACGCCGTTGCTTACTCTGTAATTTCTTATCAAACAGCATGGTTGAAATATTATTATCCAGCTCAATTCTTTGCGGCCTTATTATCGACAGAATTAGGCTCGATGGAAAAAATCACTCAGTATATTGCTGATGCTAAACATTTCGACATTGAGGTTCTTCCTCCAGATGTAAACGAATCAATCTGGCCGTTTAACGTCGTCGGAAAAAACATTCGCTTCGGTATGGGAGCAGTTAAAAACGTCGGGCAAAATGCTGTAGAAGAAATTGTTCGTGAACGTACAGAGAATGGTCCATTCACAGGTCTGCTCAATTTCTGTGAACGTGTAAATTTAAAAATCATCAACACACGAGTTTTTGAATCACTGATTAAAGTAGGTGCATTCGATAACTGTGAAAAGATGAATAGAAAAACATTACTTGAAAATTTAGAAATGATTCTGGCCTACTGTAAAAAGCGCCAGGAAGAAGCTTCAGCTGGTCTCGTTTCTCTTTTTGATATGGGGGGAGAATCGCTTTCTCAAACGGCCGAAGATAATCTCGATATTCAAGTTGTGAATGACTTTGATGACCTTGAAAAACTCGCGCACGAAGCAGAGCTTATGGGAATTTATATTTCCGGGCATCCGCTTGATCGTTATAAAAACTTGATGCAAGAATTGGCGACGATGCCAATTGCGAATGTGCAGGATTTTATCGGGACAGATCAAAAACGAACAATGACGTTAGCGGGACAGTTCACGGCGAAGAAAAACATTCTGACTAAAAAAGGCGACAAAATGTGTTTTGCGACCTTGGAAGATTTGTCAGGTAAATTGGAATGTATCATTTTCCCAAAGACATTCGCAGAATATGAAATGCTTCTTGCTGGTGATGATCCTGTTCTTGTCGAAGGAACGGTTAACCTTCAAGAAAGTCCGAGAAAAATCCTCGCGGAAAAAATTTACAAGCTGAAAGAACATTCGGAGACCAAGATCACTGGTGTTAGAATCAATGTTGACTTGACTGACCTTACCGAAATTAAGCTTTCAAAACTTCGCCAGGTTTT
>CBIHOP010000152.1:0-7776 GCA_966211385.1 uncultured Bacteriovorax sp. | reverse complement strand
ATAAAATTGCACCAGAAACAATTGAAGCTCTTCACAAATGGGTTTTACGAGTTAAAAAAACACCGGTTATCGTCAAAGACGGACCAGGGTTTCTTGTAAACCGCATCCTTATGCCTTATCTGAATGAAGCTGGATACCTGCTTGAAGAAGGTGTTTCCGTTAAAGATCTTGATCAAGCGGCCCTTAACTTCGGTATGCCAATGGGTCCATGTCGTTTATTGGACGAAGTAGGAATTGATGTTGCGGTAAAAGTTGCAAAGGTTATGCATGAAGGATTAGGTGAGCGTGCTCATCCATCTAAGTTCTCGCACAAGCTTGCTGAGAAAAATTTCTTAGGGAAGAAAAACGCAAAAGGCTTTTATCTCTACGATGAAAAAGGAAAAGTGACTGGACCAAATCCAGAAGTAGATCCTCTTCTTCCAGCAGAAAAGAAAAAAATGAGTGAAGCTGATATTCAAATGCGTCTCTTTCTGCCAATGATTAACGAAGCAGCGGCCATTTTAAAAGACGGTATTGTTCAGACAGCAGCAGACGTCGATCTGGGTCTTATCTTCGGAACAGGATTTCCTCCATTCCGCGGTGGTCTTTTAAGATACGCTGACAGTGAAGGATTAGATAAAATTTTAAACGCGCTCAAGAATTTCCGTGACACGGTCAATGCTGATCGATATGCTCCAAGCTCATACTTAGAGGAACTCGTAGAAGCAAAAATGACTTTCTATGAAAAAGCGCGATAAAAATTAGTGTTTAAAGCTTATCTAAAATATTTTTTTCTTTTTATCTTAAAGGCCCGCAATCGCCAGAAACTTCTCATCCTGGCGGTCGTGGGTCTTTGCATTTCAGCTTTTGCATTGATCGTTCTTCAAAGCACAATGGGTGGTTTGCAGAATAAACTCATGGAGCGTTCTAAAAACATCCTGGGACATGCGACTTTTTTTTACAAAGCTTCTGTCGACGATACTGAACTCATAAAATTTGTCGATCATCTCGAACGCAAAAATGTTCGTTTCACTAAAGAATACGAAATTGAACTTCTCCTTCGCTATCAAACTTTCATTACACCCGTGATTGTTCATGGAATTGACCCTAAAGGTTTTTTACCTCCGCTTTTAGCTCAGGAATACGCTGGGAAAAAGATTGATGCCATTATGCCTCAGGGACTCGCTTATAAAGTTGGTGTTGCCCCACCAGAATTTTTACAAATGATTTCTCCTGCTCATGTGGATGAATTGATGGGGGAGATACCGCGCTCGCAAACGATCAAGGTTGAATCAGTCGTCACAACAGACGTTCCGGAAATCGATCTCTATCACATTTGGGTTCGCCTTCCACTTGTTCAAAATCTCATTCGTGAAAAGCTTGTGAATCGCATCCGTATTTATGATCGTATGGATTTTGTCGCACTCAAAAAAATGCTGCCAGCTGGAGCGATGTTAAAAACATGGGAAGAAGAAAACGCCACTCTCGTTTGGGCCCTCAATCTGGAAAGCTCAATGATGGTTTTTCTTTTTGCGGCCATGAGTTTACTCGTTTCGTTCTGTATTTCTTCTGGCCTGCTTATCTTTTTTAATAAAATAAAAAATGATCTTTCGAGTTTTTGGATTCTGGGAGCTTCGCTTTCACAAATTGACCGCTCCACACGACTCTTTTTACATCTCATGAGTTTTCTATCGATCCTTGCAGGTATTGGACTGGGGCTGATTTTTCTTTTTGTGTTCGACCATTACGCGCCGGAGATCATGCCGGATGTTTTCGTTGATCGCAAGATTCCAATTCTTATCACAACAAAAGGTCTTTTAATTTCTTTCGCTGTTCCCTTTGTCATATCATCTTTTTTTATTTTCTTTTCACTCAAGCAATTTCAGCGCGAACACAATCTGCTCGATCATGTTCGCTCAGTCAGCTAGATCAAATCAGACATCTTCAAAACGCGGATCATTGTGAGCGGGTACTCCCTGATCGCTTGATTGTTTTTTTAATGGAATAGGAGCAGGTACCGGCGCAGGTTTCGCTTCAGGTTTAGGTGGTGTCTTTACTTCCACTTTTGGAGCTGGTTTTGGCCTTACAGGTTCCAATGGAATCACATTATCAATTTTCTTTTTAACCGGTGTTTCAACAACTTTTGTCAGCTGAATTTTTGGTTTAATCTCCTGATTGATTTTTGTTACACCTAAAATTTCTTCTTCCAGAATTTCTACAGTTGATTTTAATTTTTCAGAATGTCCGGAGAGTGTTTTGGCATCTAATGACGTTTGATTCGCCGATTTTGTATTGTGATTGGTCGCCTGATCAAGTTGATTCATTGCTAGTGAGATATTCTTTACACCTTCCGCTTGTTCGCGAGAGGCGACAGAAACTTCATTCATCATATTTTTAACGATCTCTGCATTCGTTACGACATCATCAAGAACCTTCGCGCATCGATCAGCAATTTGCACACCAGTTGAAACTTTCATATTTCCTGCATCAACGAGACGTTTAACATTACGGTTTGTTTCTTCAATAACGCCCTTAACTTTGACAATACTGTCACTAAGAATGTCGGCGATCTCCGTTGAGGCCTTACCCGACATCTGGGCAAGATTACCGACTTCTTCAGCGACAACCGCAAACCCTTTCCCGTGCTCGCCCGCGCGCGCGGCCTCTACGGAAGCATTAAAAGAGAGAAGTTTAGTTTGGAAGACGATATCGTTAATGACTGTTGTTTTCTGGGAAATTTCATTGATAATTTTTACGATCCCTTCAATGCGCTCATTTCCACGCGAGATCTCTTCCATAATTTCTTTATTCGAAGTGCTGATGGCCTCCATAGAGCCAATCATTTCTGTAACAACACTCTTACCATCTGAAGCTAACTGCAGTGACTCTTGGGCCTTATTAGTGGATTTGAGAACGTTTTCAACAGTAGAGGAAACTTGCGAAGAAATTTCTTCGAGTGTGGCCACCGTTTCTTGAATTGCAGTTGCTTGCTCAGTTGAAGAAAGTGAAACTTCTTCTGAGGTTTTTTGCACCGATAGAGAACTTGCGTTTGTCTCTTCTGAAAGCACGCGAAGAGTGCTTGTTGATTCATTAAGTTTTTTCAAACTTCTTCTCATGATCAAATGAAGGGCAATCGCCACAATGATCTGAGCAAGTATGTTCGAAATAATTGAGACAATAATAAATTCTTCACGGAGAATTTTTACTTCTGAATAATTGTAACCAATTCTTAGAGTTCCCACCTTTGCTTTTTTCTGACTTGAAAAGATATCGCCTTCGCGGATGAAATGATCATCGGCTTCCTTTTTCATTTCTTTGCCAGTAATCACTTTTCCAGTTACATCCAGAAATTCTACTTTTTCAAAAGTATTATCCAGAAGCAATTTATCTATAAGTGTATTGAGATTGTGTACGTTTTTAGAATCGACATCTGAAGCAGTGGAGTAGTCTAAACTTTCCAATACGATTGAAACTTCTTCGCGAATCATCGATTTAAGTCTGATTTCTGCAAAATAGTAGCTCACTAAACTCAGTGAAGTGAGAACGACAAATGTGACTATGCTAACTGTTAATTGTAGTCGAAAGTTCAGTGAACGTTTAACAGACATTTGAAAGCTCCAATAAGGATGACAATTTTTATGTCATCCTTATCGTCACTCTCAGTATTTAGATAAACTTAAGATTAGAGATTAAACTTTCAGATTTTTAAGACCTGCGAATGCCTTATTCTTTAACTCAGGTGCTGGCGGCGGTGCTTGAGTTTTCGCGGGTTGCGAGCGATTAGGGCGCGAACTCGGTGTTCCTGTATAGCTGCTGCTATCACGATTTACTTGAGCACCTTGCTTCGCTGTTAAGCTGATACGACCGCGATCGTAGTCAATTTCCATAACCTGAACTTTTACTTCCTGGCCAACTTTAAGAGCTGTCATCGCATCTTCAACAAATGAATCTGAAATTTGTGAGACGTGAAGGAGACCATTTTCTTTAATACCAATATCAACGAATGCTCCAAACTGAGTGATGTTTGTCACGAGACCTGGATACCATTCACCAACTTTAAGATCGGTAATTTTTGAAACGTCCTTTCTGTATTCAAAAGATTTAAATTCAGTGCGCGGATCTTGAGAAGGAGCTTTAAGCGCTTTCACAATATCGTTGAACGTAAATTCTCCCACTTCTTCTTTAAAGCCGTGGTCTCTTTCAAGTTTGCTGATGAGATCTTTATTTGCAAGAAGCTCTTTTACTGTCGTCGCGTTTTTCTTTGTCCACGATGCAAGAGTTTCGTAGCGTTCAGGGTGAATAAATGTTCCATCCAGAGGCTCTTCACCATTATAGATGCGAAGGAAACCTGCGGCCTGTTCAAAAACTTTCGCTGAGAATCTTGTGACTTTTAAAATTTCTTTTCTATTTTTGAATCCACCATTTGTTTCACGGAACTTCACCACGTTTTGAGCAAGTGTTGGACCGATACCTGAAACATATGAAAGCAGGGGAGCAGATGCTGTATTGAGGTCAACTCCAACGAAGTTTACACACGATTCAACGACACCTTCGAGAGACTTTTTCAAACGAGCTTGATTGACGTCGTGCTGATATTGACCAACACCAATTGATTTTGGATCGATCTTAACGAGTTCAGCAAGTGGATCTTGAAAACGTCTGGCGATGGAAACAGCACCTCTTACAGTGACGTCTTTATCCGGAAATTCACTCGCTGCAATTTCACTGGCCGAATAAACTGAAGCACCAGCTTCAGAAATAAGAGTTGCGTTTGTTTTTCCTGCTTTGACATGCGGAACATTGTCCATGATGAATTGCAGAGTTTCTCTTCCGTAAGTCCCACTTCCGATGGCAATATGGTGAACATTAAATTGTTCAATGATCGCCTGAAGAATCGCCGCCGATTCTTTGACTTGCATGCGTGGTTCATGCGGATAGATAACACAATCACCGAGAAGTTTTCCCGTATTGTCGACGATAACAACTTTACATCCTGTACGCACTCCAGGATCGACACCGATAACTGACTTCGAACCTAAGTAAGGTTGAAGCAATAAGTTTTTAAGGTTGATACCAAAAACGTTGATCGCTGTTTCGTCTGAAATTCTCTTAAGCTCAGATTTGATTTCAAGGTCAAGAGAAGGGTGGATGTAGTTGAGGTAAGCTTTTTTTGCTGCTGTTTCGAGGTCAGCGATACATCCCAGATTTCCTTTATCAAAGAAATTTTTACGAAGAAGACCAATGGCCACTTCTTCCGGGAACACAACATCAACTTTTAATGTTTTTGAAGTCATTCCTCGTCTCATCGCCAGGAAGCGGTGAGAAGCCTTAGGTTCTTTTAGTTCAGACGCTTTTTGCGAGAACTCAAAGTAGTCTTTGTATTTCATCCAATCTTTATCTTCTTCTTCCGCCTTATCTCTTTTGGTAGATTTGATAACAGCATCACTCCAGTAATCTTTACGAAGTGTTTCTTTAGTTGCCGGATCATGGGCAAACATTTCGATGATGATATCGAAAGCTCCAGCGTAGGCCTCTTCAAATTTTGTAATCTTGTGATCAGCATTGTTGAATTTGTCGCCGAACTCAGCTTTCAGTTGCTCTTTTGATTTTGGAGTTGAAAGAATGATGTCTGCGAGAGGTTGAAGGCCCGCTTCTTTAGCGATCATCCCTTTAGATTTTTTCTTCGCTTTATAAGGAGCATAGAGATCTTCAAGTTGGTTGATCGTTGTCGCTGCTTTGATTTGTTTTTCTAGTTCCGGTGTAAGTGCTTCCATTTTTTTGATAGCATCTAGAACATATTCACGGCGTTTTTCACGTTCAATATAATTGTCATACGATTCTTGAATCGCACGAATCTGCACTTCATCCATTCCTCCCGTTACTTCTTTTCTATAGCGAGCAACGAAAGGAACAGTACACTGTTCAGTGATGAGTAAGTTGAGCACGCTTAAAACGTTGCGAGCATTGATGTTTGTTTCTTGAGCGGCAAAGACCACAGCGCTTTGTTCAAGTGACATGGTAGGGGTTCTCCTTTAAAAGTAATACGTCAGTTGCTGATTGTGAGTATAAAACGATAATCATTAGAAAAGTGCTTGGCAATTGAATACTCTCTTTGAGATAACCTCTTCTATGAAGATTTATGATTTGGCCGTCGTAGGCAATGGCATAGCAGCACAAACATTTTTGTTTTCCCTTAAACATTTAGATGCAAATGCTAATAAAAGTCAGAATTTTTCTATTGCTCACGTCTTCAGCGAAAATATGGCACCCGCCTGTTCTCTTCGCTCCCTTGCAAGTGTCACTTTAAATGGAGTGGAGTCAGATGCTCCTGGTTTAGGTGAAGATTTACGAGCTGGTTTTTTTAAGTTCGAAGAATTTGTAACAAAATTTTCTCCCGAAGGAATCGAAAGCATAAAACAACCGGTCACGCACAGTAATTCTAAAGATCAGGCGAAAATGATCCGCCGATTTAAAACATTAGAACATTTCAAACATCCTTTTTATAAGGAAGAAGTTGAAGGTGTCATCATAGTTGCTTTTATTTTAGATACTGAAAAACTCTCACTCTGGTTTGAAAAAGAAAATCGGGGATTGGCCGAATCGTATCCTTTTTTTCTTAAAAATCTTGTGAAAAATGCGAGTGAATTTGAACTTCATTTAGAAAATCATCAAATTGTTCGCGCTAAAAAAATTCTTTTTGCAATGGGTGCTTATTCAAAAATGTTTTCGCATTTTTATGAAAAAGAAAATATTTCTTTTGAAGAAGAAAACAATGTCATTCGCGGTGGAAGTTTTCTCTCTCGCCAAATTGATCTAGGCGAAAAATCTTTTCTCACAACTGTTGATATGACGAAGGTCCATTATGTGGGCGATAAGAAGCGTCTTCTCATCGGTTCAAGTATGCATACAGAATCTTTATTAGTTCCCAAAATTGAAGATCTAAAAGCGCAGTTTATAAAGGTTAAAGAGAAGTTAACCTTTGAATTGGGTGCATTCACTGATTATGAAATAGTGACAGGTCTTCGCCACAAAGGTCCACGCAGAAAATTTATTGCGAGAAAATTAGGGGAGAGTGAACTCTATCAGATCAACGGTTTTTATAAAAATGGATACACATTGAATTTTTTGGCAGCGGAAGAAGTGCTAAAACTTTTAAAGATTACTTAGTCGCTGCACATTCGCCGGCAGTGTAAGAGACACCTGCGCATTTAGCTTCACATGAATTGCCGTACGTTTTTTTATCTGATCCGCAAACCGGCATGTACATTTTCACACATACACAATCGCGCACTTTTTTTGAAAATTCCGGAACGGTTACAGGTTGAACAATCTCTTCTTTTTTTGTCTCAACAACGGGTTCAGTTTTTGGCGTTTGAGCTGAACAGCTAAAAATAACAAAAAGAAAACTAAGAATGAATAAAGATTGTTTTTGCATAAATTTGAGGGGATTTAATTTTGGTGGCTTGGGGCAGAATCGAACTGCCCACCTATGGGTTATGAATCCATCGCTCTAACCAACTGAGCTACCAAGCCATAAAAAAGTTTGACTCATCCTAGTCGGCAGACTTCTTAATGTCAAGAATTTATGTGGTTGTCCTTTCTTAAAAATCACTTTAGGTCTATGATTTTTTGATGAAAAGACACGACCTCTATGGGCAGAAGTTCGAAGAGCATATTTCAAACTTCATAAAAGAATATCATTTATTGGATCCGGGAAAGCAGGCGATTATCGCTGTTTCCGGAGGTGTTGATTCCGTTGTTCTTGCCCACGTTTTTTATAAATTGAAGATTAAGTTT
>CBIHOP010000151.1:0-7790 GCA_966211385.1 uncultured Bacteriovorax sp. | reverse complement strand
ATAGAGACAGAAAAGACCTAAGCAGGTTGCCATCATTTTTAGGCGAATTTTCACCCTCCTAGAGGAAGTGAGTTTGGTCTTGAGGTTTTGTTGAATCATGCATTCTAAGAATAACACCATTTAGGAATGATGCAGAGTCTATTTCATGAGACTCCTTTATAAAAAGGGTGAATGAAGTTACAATGAATTAATCTACTTTTTGAGGTCTTAGAATATGAGTAAAAAACAACCTAAATCCCAAATGATCATTGGCGTTTTTGTCCTTGTCTGTGCCCTGGCCGGAATTCTTTATTTTAAAAATAAAGATGCAGATGAAACTGTAAAGGTCGTTGACCTCGAAGCTAAACCAAAAGTGGATTTCAGTAACATTAAAGATAAAAAGAATGGGCCTTTAGTTTTTCTTTTGGGATATTTAACAGAAAAGCAGCTAGAGAGTTTGAAACGCGGAGAAAATGTCGCTAAAACATTCTTTGAAAAAAACGGAATGAATATTGAATTTAAATATACAGAGCCGGACCCTGCGCGTGTTGTTTTGTTAGAGCCAGACTGGGATTTTTCGATTGCGACATCGGCAGTTGCCCTTGCTCAGTATTTTAATGGCGTTAAGATGCGACCTATTCTGTGGGATAATAATTGCAATCTCAACGTCAATCTCATTACACTGAAAGATTCAAATTTTTATAATCCAAATGATTTGGCAGGAAAAAAAGTTTTGATCTATAACTTTGGTTATTATTCGCCTCTTGAGCTTGATGCGATCGATAGATGGGGCATCGCTAAGACTGATTTTTATTATACTTCAGATGCCAGACGTGCTTACGCTGCTCTTCAGAATAAACAAGTAGATGCCGTGATGTCTGGAGTTGTAGTGAGTTCTCGTAGTGAAGGGAAAATGAGTTATGTTTTTGGAAAAATGCCTAACCCAATGGTTAAGGAAATTGCCATTACAGATTCTAAACTTCCTTGCAGAGTTGTGAACGCTTCGAATGCGACGGATCCTTCAAAAGTTAAAAGAATGATAGAATTAGTTAAAGAGATCGGTGAAAAGAAAGATAACCGTGCTCTTTATCCTGGAATCTTAATTGATCACACTCCAATTTCAGATGAAGAGTTTCAAGCCGTACTTAAAAAATTCGATATGAAAAAATTAGAGCCGCTAAAAAATATCGCTAAAGACTTCAATGATATGCAACCAGCGGACGTACCTATCGATATACCAGTCCAACAACCGAATAAGGAGCAAACTCCGCAAACAACACCTATAAAAAGGTAGTGGAAAAAAATTAGTGAAAGAAAAAGTATATGTCGGACCTATTTGGGGGCAAGTTTGTTTGCTGGAAGACATATTTTCCAAAACACCAAATCATGAAGTTGTTTTTTTTGGCGGTTACTTTCATTTCTCTGAACCAAATTCGAATATAGCTAATTTTTTTCTAAAACATCGAGAAGCTTCATCTTTTAACATATCTCGTTTTGAAAATGAGATTTTAGTTCTTATGAACTTTCAGGAAGAAAAAAATTATCATTTCAAACGTTGGATCAACCCTTTCTCGGGAATATTGAGTTTTCTGAAAACTTACAATACATCACTTGAAGCATTTCTCGCTGATCCGGAGAGATTAAACGAAACTATTGAAAAAAAGATGAATCATGAAGTCGATTACCTCTTTTTGAAAAGTTGGACCAAAAATAATCTGCCAGACGCAGTGGAATTACAAATTGAGAACTCGATTGAAGACAAAACAGCGTTTAAGAAACTTTCCGTTTACCGTGCCAATGGTGAAACATTTTTTGAATTGAAATTTAAAGAAAATATTCTTGAAAATTATATTTCTGACTCCTTGGAAAAACTTAAGGAGTACGAAACCTTATGAGTAAACAAACTAAGCGTCTAGGAACATTTCCTATTCCGGCAGGGTTGATTGAAGCCATTCAAAAGTTTGCAAGTTGGGATGATGAACGAAGTAAATACTATGGACTTGAATCATCACGATCTGTTTTATTGAAATATAATCTGCAATACCCTGAGGGGATGATTCCGCGATTAAATCAAGACTCCAAAGAATTGTTTGAACTCCTCGAGCCTGTTGTTGAGTACGTGCAGTCCCTCTATCCGAAATCTTATTGTTGCAAAGCTATTATAACCAATCTTCCGGCCGGTGGACGAATTGAACCACATATTGATCCAGGGTGGGCCTTTATATTGCAAAAAAGATTTCACTGGGCAGTTGCGACCAACTCAAGTGTTAGTATGTCGATTGGCGAATCAAACATTCACATTCCAGTTGGTGAAATTTGGGAAATAAACAATAAAGAAATTCATGGGGCCATAAACGAAGGTGATTCGGATCGCTACCATTTTATTTTTGATCTCGTGGTCATTGATGAAGCTATAGCGCAAACACCACGTCCCTTTGAACCGAATTCTTTTGATGATCGCTTATTTAAGTTGATACTGCAAAAGAAGCGCAAAACCGGAAAATTTGTTGTTCAATCACTCAGTGAGAAAATTAATGGCAACAACTAAATTGAAACCGATTCTTAAATTTGAGCCTGAGAATAATCCGTTTAACATTATTTATGTTGATATTACTCATCGTTGTCAAATGGCTTGCTCCAACTGTTATTTACCCAATCGCAGTTATCCTGATATGGAGCTTGGGCCACTGTATGAATTACTGGAGAAATTGCCTCGCAAAATCGATGTTCGCCTCATAGGTGGTGAACCAACTTTAAGAGAAGATCTTGTAACGATAATTAAAGAAATCGTTAAACGAGGTCATCGTCCTATGTTGATCACAAATGGGCTTAAATTGTCTGATAAAGATTATTGTCGCCAATTAAAAGATGCTGGATTGGAATATGCTCAAATTTCATTGAACGGATTCGATGATGATCGACTTTATCAAATCTTAGATCAAATGATCTGTGCAGAAAAGAAAATGGAAGCTGTAGAAAATTGTAATGAAGTTGGCATCGGTGTTTCTCTAGCCGCAATAATAGTAAAAAACCTTAATGAAAAGATCGTTGGACCAATGATAAATTATGCTCGTCAATTGAAATTACCAGTTCGAATAAATTTCAGAAATGTTGGAGATTTAGGACGAAGTATGACGGGAAAAATTGAGAACTACACTTTTGAAGAGCTTATATCTTTAACGGCTCAGGCCATTAAAGCTTCCCCGGATGAACTCTTGAAACATAGAGTATCACGTAATCAGCTGAGATATCCATTGAAGTTAGGTTCTAAACGAAGTGAAGTAATTTGGATAAAACTTACAGATTGGAATCAATATCCGACAGAAATTAAAACGGTAGCACCAAAAAGCGAAAACATCATTAAAGGTCGAGTGACAGAAGATTTTAAAATTGCACCATTCTTCGACCATGTAAAACAAAACGAGTTTGGTTATTAATGGATATTAGAAGGTTGTATTCTAAAGCATACTATCCGCACACCGAATGGAAACTTCCTCGAGAGTTTTTCTTAAAGCTTCCTGCCACATATTCTTTCGATCTTGAAGCATTAAGGGACTACGTCGATAAAGTCATCGATAAAGTTGGTCTTACAAATTTAAAAATGAACGATAACGAGACCATTTTCAATGTTGGTTACAAGGGTATGGGCTTTACTCATCGAAAAAATGCACTTAGTCCTTCGCATGACGCATTTAGATTGTTCAATGAGAAGGGAGAATTTGATACCTCTTCGTCTTCAAAACGTACAATGTACTCTCTCTTGAAAGATCGTGATAAACACCAATTTGAAAAAAATTTTACTGAAAAAACAGAATATTTCACTGGCCCCATTGAGAAGGCATTGTTGCCTTTTAAATCACTCATTACAAAAGTTCGTGTGGTAGAGCTTGGTCCAGGACAAAAGTTACATGAACATTTTGATTATCCCTTTTATGAAAATGTAAGGGTGCATGCAGTTTTGGAAACAAATGAAAATGTTGAATGGTGGGTTGAAGACCAAATGTTCAAAATACCTGCCGATGGTAATTTTTATTGGTTTGATACTGGACGTGCACATCAAGTCATAAATTCTGGATCATCAATAAGAAGAGTTCTAAGCGTGCATCTTAGTGTGTACAAAGATAAAGAAAATAATTTGGTCTATGGCCCTGAAACAGATCTGGTTGATCTCATCCTGGAATCTAAAATCTAATTATATTCTTTCGAGAAGTCTTTTAACAAAATCCAGCTATGTTGAAATAAGCCTTTTAGTAATCCCACACTGTAGATAAAAAGAATGAACAAATGCATGAATAGGTAATCAGGCTTAAAGGCCTTGTGCTTCCACAGTCCTTGAATATATACGATTAAGAAATAACTGAAGAATAGAATTCCCAATTTTGATGAGAGATTGAAGAGCCATGTAAAAAAAAGAAAATTAAAAATAAGGGGAAGGAAATATATAAATTCTGACCAGAGTGGAAGTTTCATGAAATTTAGTACTCGGCATTCTCCGCTTTTCATAACAGAAGCGGCGAGTGGCCCATAGCTTGATTTACGGTCATGGTAGACATACAAGCGAGGATCATACTTAATGACTTTGCCTTCAAGTTTTAATTTTTTTAGAAGATGATTTTCTTCATTTCTAAACAGTTCACCATCAAATTGATGTTTCTCAAATAATGACCTTTTCATCCAAAGGTTACACAGAATAAGTGATGCTTCATCGGCCAGTACAGGTTTTTCAGAATTATGAGCATGGTGTCTTTGAAAGGTTTTACCCATACATAACGGTGATGAAAGAACATATCCTAGAATTCTCTGAAATCTTGAACATGTCGGAGAAGATTGGTCAGGCCCTCCAAGGACCTCCCATTTGTCATCAAAGTTCACTTTTTCAAAATAATCACTAGGTACAACACAGTCATCGTCCAAAAATAATATGTTTTCTGCCTGACATTTCGTTACGCCGAAGTTTCTCGCCGCTGAAGGTGAAGACGACGGAATATAGTAGCATTTTACTTCTGGGAAATTACTCTTAGTTTTCTCGAAATAAGACAGTTCTCCGTTGAATATAACGATTGTCTCCATCTTTTCTGAACGCATAACGCTTCTTAGAGACTGCAGACATTTTTCAAGCTCTTTTTTTCTATTGTATGTAACGATGACAATGCTAAAATTCATTAAACAATTATCCTAGTCTCGAGGTGATTTTGCAACGTATACAATTGCAAATCTTTCATGTGACCGTTTATATCGAAAGCCAATGGGCGGAAGTAATCGAGTTATTGAAGAAGGATTTCTGGTCTTATTTATCGACAGATTCACCTTATGCAGAAGGATCAACAATTGCTCTTTCTCTATTCAGAGAAAACACTAAGCCTCAATTTCCTATTAAAGTAGCTAGTCTTCAAACCCAAAATGCAATTAATTACGACGAAGGTTTTACACGTTTCAGCGATTATTATGGCTCGCTATACTCCATCATTGATTTTGAAAAAAACCGAGCGAAGATTTATTCAACAGACTTAGAAAAAATGCATGAGGTGGCTTATCTCATGATCTTATCCAGAGTGGGAAAAATCCTTGATCTCGATGGGCTTCATAAACTTCACGCATTTGCGATAAGTATCGGCGAAGTTGCTCTCGTCTGTATGATGCCCTCAAAAGGGGGGAAAAGTACTCTTCTGACAGAACTGTTGAAAGATCCAGAAGTGAAAATGCTTTCAGACGATATTCCTCTGGTTGATTCAAGAGGAAAGCTTTATCCATTTCTTTTAAAAATAGGAATGGATGAAATTCCGGCAGATTTCCAAATTTCAAACCCTGATGAAAATGTATATCAGATGAAACGTGCTCAATATGGAACCAAACAATTAGTATGCACACGGGGAATAACCGAAAAATTAGAAATTCACGATAAACAATTTGAGAAAATCATATTGCTCGAATCATTTAGAGTGAATTCTCCCGTTTCAAGTTTAAGGAAGGTTTCCTTTTGGAAGTCTTTTAAAGGGGTTTTCAAACATGGGATTATTGGGGTCGGCTCTCCTATCATCATTGAATACTTTTGGGAGTTTGGTTCAAAAGATTTTGCTGTTAAAACTTTTATATTTTTAAGGCGAATGATTGCATTCGGTTTTTTATGTAAAAGGGCAAAAAGATATCATCTTTATGCGGGTACGGAACCTAAAAAAACGGCCCAAGATGTTTTAAAGTTAATTCGTAGACTAAGCCATTGGTAAAAACTAATGATTAATAAAATGAAATTAAAACTAGAAGTTTTCTTAAAAGACAGACCACTTGTATGGTCGTTCATTTTTGTCATCTGCATTTGTGCAGGATTCTTGAATAGAGTTGTTTATAATCCTGAAGATTATTATGAGCTGTACTCTGCGCCGACCAGAAAAACAAATTTAGATTTTAATTTTACTGATGTTTCACATTTGATTGGGGTTCGCCCTTATCATAAGGAGAGTTTCAGAAACTCCGATTCTTCTCATGTGATTATTGGAGACATTGACCGTGACCAATATGAAGATTTTATCTCAATCGGAAGAAACGAGAAGGGAAAAAATTTTTTCAATATTTACAAAAACGTTGAAGGTAAGCGATTTGAAATTCAAAAAGATTTGATGAGACCTGTTTGGAATGAAGTAGGTAAGGAGAGAATTTACACAGCTACCCTCACTGATTTAGATAATGATCAATGGCCAGATCTGGTAATCGTTCAGCAAAAAAATAAAGTTCAGCAGGTTACTTTTTTTAAAAACGTAAATGGTGAATTCAATTCTAATATCTGGGCCCCTGTCGTCACAGAAGGCGATAAGAGAAATATTAATCTCGTTGATGTTAATGCCGATGGTTTTATTGACCTTTATTTTTCAAGTTTTCTTCAGGATCGAATGACAAGTTTGACACCGCTTATTTCAAATGGTTCGGACGGCGGAAAAAACATTCTTCTTCTCAATATTCAAGGAAAAAAATTCGAGGATTATACAGATCAATACAATCTTGGGAACCGCGGTCTTAGCTGGACAGCAGCGATAGGCGATTTTAATCAAGACGGATTTCCAGATATTGTTGATATCAATGATTTTGGATACAACGCTTTTAAATTCAACCATGAAGGTAAATATTTTAAAGACGTAACTAAGGAATCCTATCAAGCCGAGAACGTAAGCTATTCTATGTCTGGAGAAGTTGCTGATTTTAACAATGATGGGCTTTTTGATATCTTTATTTCCAATGTAAACAGACCAACCCTTTTTTCGGGGAATAATTTTCTTCTTATAAATGATCCGAAGTCTAAAGGCAGATTCAGGAATCTTGCTTCCAAAGAGCACGTTGATGCTTGCGGATGGGCATGGGGTGCGAAAGCATTCGAACCAATGCGAGATGGAAATGAAGCTATTATCGTCGTCAATGCACCTACACGATCACCTAATTCTGCTTTGAGATCCAGCTTTAACTCTGCTCCAATATTTCTCAAAGAGGCCTTGATTAATGGTGATGACACACTTTTTGCCAAAGGACATTTTAACAACCTTACAAAATTCCCTGAAAGAAACTGCGTATTCGTAAAAAGTGAAGACTCTTATATTGATGTCGCCCACCAGGTTGGAATTAGAGATGAAAAAGGCGGAAAATCTGTTGGTGAAATTGATTTTAACAACGATGGAGTTTCCGATTTTATAATTGGGAACGTTGATTCGAATCCAATTCTTTATCAAGGAACTTACAGCGGACCAAATAATTGGATTGGCTTTGAGTTGGTTGGTAAAAAATCAAATAGTGATGCTATCGGTGCCGTTATCAAAGTTAATTTTGAC
>CBIHOP010000150.1:0-7799 GCA_966211385.1 uncultured Bacteriovorax sp. | reverse complement strand
GGGTTGGTTTACGCTAATGCTGGTCAATATATCACTACCAGTTCATCTGTAAATACTACATCGGCATTCGCATCTACAATTCGAAACGCCATTTCGATTTTCAAGATTTCTGGAAATCAGCAATCAGCGGCATCGGACAGTGTTTCTGCACTTTATACAGGAAATCCACCTACAGGGACATTAGGGGGTTCTTCAAATTTAGCTACGTACGGTACAAAAGTTAAAGACTCACACAATGCGTATTCCGCTGGCATTTATACTGTACCTGTATCTGGAACTTACGACATTTGTGCGGCTGTTAGTATTGGAGCAACCTTCTCTGCGGGTCAAGCAGGTATTCTTATAGTCGCAATCAAGGGTGTTGATACATACCAAGCGTACGAGAGAATTGAAGTGGCCGGCACGGTAAATGCGAGAATTGTTCTTCCAATAAAATCTGTTCCTTTACTTGCGGGGCAAACAGTTTCGATAAGAACCGTAGTCTCTGGAAGTGGACCAGTCTTTGAATCGACTCCAGCATACAATTACTTCTCAATTTCAAGATCGGGGAACTACTAAGATGAAAAATTTAATTACATTTATTTTATTCTCTTTAATTTCGTTTTCATCCCTTGGTGCTGTCAGCGTGACAGTGAATCGTGCAGGAACTTTAGAACAACTTCAATATGCTGAATTTGAAAATGATGAGAAAGCGGAAGAGTGGATCAAGATGCTTGCTGAAACATCTGCGTGGGGTAAAGCGGCTCACAAGAAATGTAAAGAGGTTGACCGATCAAAAACAGTCGTGGAATCAATCTGTGAAGACGTACCAAGTGAGTACATCACGGTTAAAAAAGACATCACATCTGAAGTGCAAGCAAAGAAAGCCGAGATTGAAGCTAAGAAAATTGCAAAGGAGTCTCGAAAGAAAAAACTAAAAGAAATTGATTGGAACAAGGTGACGACTGTCGCTCACGTGAAGGATCTCGTGAAAGCTCTTGTAGAAGAAATTTCAGAATAAGAATGGAGTCGATTATTACAGCATTAAAAAAACTCTTCAGAAAAGTAACTTCTCAGCAAGAAAAAGAAATCAAGATTAAATATCCCAAGGCAATTGTTTTAAAGAACAAGCCTCTCATGGTTCGCGGTGGAACTTATTCGAACAATTTCCCAGAGGGTGCAATTATTCATTTCACGGCCGGCCACTCAGAGCAAAAAGGAACGGATGCAATTGATTGGGCCAATAAGAATGGCCATCGATATTTCTTCATTGACCAAGAAGGAGTTGTTCATCAGCAATTCTGCTTAACAGGCTATGGAGCTCATGCTGGAGAGTCGATTTGCCCTGTGACAAATAGAACGATGGTTTCAAAGCACTATGTCGGAATTGAGATTGCTTGTGAGGGTTATCTTGGTGAAGACATGATCACTGATTGGGGAAAACGCATTCCTCCTGAAAGAACTCGAGCGGGTGTCATCAATAATCCTTGGCAAAAAAGTGCAGGAGTTTATGAAACGTTTACAGAAAAACAAGAAATCGCACTAAAGGAACTTCTTCACTGGCTTTGTGAAAATGGAATGCACTCGCATTTGATTTTTGGACATGATGAAGTTTCGGGTAAACGAAAAAATGATCCTGGTTTAAGTCTATCGATCACAATGGAAGAGTTAAGAAAAGCGATTCGCAATAGCTTATAGGTAATTATGGAGCCCGACAAAGTACAGACAGCAATATCTCTATGGCCGATCGCTGTTGGATTTGTTGTTTTCATTGCATGGCTTGTAAGGCTCGAAGCAAAAGTTCTTTACCTGGAACGCGATCTAATTAGATCAGCTAAAGAAAGTGCAAAGAAAGAAGCTTCAATGTCCACAGAAATGAAAGAAGTGAATAGCAAGCTGACAGAAGCCCTCAAATCTCTCGCAAAAATCGAAGGGCGTTTAGAAAGTCAAAATCGTAACGATCAATAGCAGTCATCCCGATTGCATTTTTTTGGAGGCATACATGGAACCACAAGTAACAATCATCAAGAAAGAAGTAGAAGTTTGCAAAGAATCGACAGAGGTATTTGCTGCTGCTGAAGGCTTAATTATCGACATCAAGTCAGGAAAAACAATTCCTGAAATCGTAGCATCTTCACTTGCTCGTCTTATGACAGCAGTCGATGGATGGGAAAAGCTACCAGCTGAAGTGAAAAACGAACATTTCTATGAAACAGCTGGACTTGGTGGTGCTCGTTTAACAAAAGCACTCATCCAGAAATAATAAATGGCGGTAATGGAATTATTCAGAACAATCTCTGCGAATGCAGGGCTGTTTTTTAGAGCAACTGCAAGCTTGATTATTTCATTACCGCTTGCCTTGAAATTTGCTTACGTTCTCGGGCAAATGCGTGTCTTAAAAAAGATCGAAGAAATGAGGAAGAAAAATGAAACTTGAACTTGTTCTTTCAATAGTTGATAAGCTTCTCGCAAAGACTCCGAACTATGACGAGAAAAAGAAAAAACAGTTTTATGATCTGAAATTGGCTTACGTTGGAGAGTCGAAAAAGACTTATCCAGAAAGAGACGATGATTTACTAATGAACTTACGTGATCAACTCAGTGTTTGGATTGAAGCATTCGACAAGGAAGACGTGCAAAAATGAAAACTCTAATTTATCTTACTCTCATTTTTTTTTCGCTAAATGCTTGTGCACGTGGTTCTAAAAGACCTGATTTCGACGTCAGGGAAGAGCGCAAGGATCAAGACAAGCTATGGAGACCATGCCAAGACTCTGAAGCTTCAGAACCCATCGGGAAGGTCTGTAATAAGGTCTGTATAAAGGTCAAACACTCAGGAGAATGCAAAGAGTGGAAGATCAACGTCAAAAACTTTGCTGAAAAGGAATCATTCAATTTTTATCGTGATGCTGGTTTTGTTTTGATTGATGAGGATAACCTATAATGAAAATTCCAAACTCTATAAATGTCTTAGGGAAAAAAGTAAGAATTAAAAAAATCAAATCATGGAGAGGTCATCCAGGCATTCCAGAAAGCGGTCGAATGGTTGGTAGATATTATCCAGACACACAAACCATTTACATCGACACAAACTTTAACAATCAAACACAATTGCAGTTTTTACTTCATGAAATAAATCATGCAATTATGGACGTTGTTGGCATTGATCAAACGTTAACACTTGAAATGCAAGAAACTATCGCCCAATCATTCGCAAGTTTTTATTCGGATTGGTTCGAGTTGGAGTTGAAATAAACATTAATCTCGAATTACATAGCTTCGAATTCTAAACTTATCAATTTCGACCAAGGCTCCATTGATATCGGCGCCACTTCTATCAATCCTTTCAATTATTAATTCTCTAGAAACAACTGGGCCTAGAATGCCAGGGATGGTCGATCCTGGATAGAAACCGTGACTTTGCATGTAGGCGCTAAACAACTCAATGGTAAAAGTCGTAATTATAATCAAATTAAATTTTTTGTGTGGAGATTGCGATTTATAGTATTCTGCAACTTCTCTTAGCTCCAGCCATTTAGGCAATTTAAATGAAGATGTAAAAAATTCGGTCATTCCTTGAATTACAATTAATGGAATTAGTCCCCTCAGCAGACATATAAACAAGATGCGATATATGTCTAACTGCTTATCAAACGCAGAATCAAAGATTAAATATCGAAAAGTTTTGTCATGAATGATGCCTGAAACCACACCAAGTGCAGTTGATGTTAAAATCCATTGCGGGTAACTTACAGATGATTCATTTTCCACTTTCAATCTTCTATTTGATGAATGATGTTTTTTTGAAAATTAAAAGCCGCCTGCGAAATCGTATTCTTCTTTGGGTGGTTCATAATTTGGATTTTTCTTTTGTTCTTCTTGGGCAATGTACATTTGAGCCATTAAATTTTCATTGTGCTCAGAGGCCATGAATCCGGCCACACACATATTTACCAAGGAGGCGATCGCTAATCCCATCACTCCACCAAGTGTTGCGAATAAGAAAGCGAAACACATCACTGTTCCGGCCATAGCGCTTGAATAAAAAGTTCCAAAAGGTCCAAATATAAATGCCAGAATAATGGCGATGCCTGGACTCTTTTTCTGACTTTCAAATCTCGCCAATGTACTTGGATCTAGTGGATACATTTTTCACCTCAAATTTTGAAAAGCCCTAGGGACAGTTTCTTAATCACCGTGCGTGAGCACGGTTTTAATTTTTATAAAATCCCTTCGGAAACTATCTAAAATCTCTTTAGATAAAAAGAATGCCCACTGGAATTAAACTGAAATGATAGTTAAATAATTTTAAGAGATAACAATTGTTTATGGAGTACGTCTTCTTAGATACTGATTGCATTATGGGGCTGGATGAAGATTGCTTTAATTGACAGCTGCCCCATGCATATTCAACTTTACACCCATTACCTTGCCAACAGTGCACACGCGCTCGTTGATTGCTTTAATGGACCTTTGAATTTTGTTGCTACACGGGCGACTCATTACGATCTAATTATTTCAGATTTCTATTTTGAACAAGCCAACCTTGATTTTTATTTTGAATACATCGATTGTAATAAACTGATAATTGTCAGTGGAAATGTGCTTGAGAAAGAAGTGAAATGTCTCGCGGTTTTCAAGAAAAGTTCGATTCACACAAAATCGAATATACTTTCTTTAATCAATCTTTTGAGGTCGAGACCTTTGTTACATTTGGTTGAGCAGTGATTTGATCGATCTTCTTCTGAAGATCCAATGAGGTGTATTCGTTAAGCTCTTTTTGAAGTTTGTTAATCCAAGGAACTATGAGGACACGATCTGTCTCGTAATTGATTTCAATTACTCTAAAGAACTCCTCAACGCCTTCCTTTCGATAAGTGATCATCTCGCTTTCGTTGAGACATCTTTGTGCAAGCTTATCTAGCAACGCCTTGGAAGGATCACTCTTAACGGGAGTGCTTTTCGTAGGGTTTTTTGTAAAAAAATAACTTACTTCTAAGTTAAAAAAAATAGCGATATGTTCTAATTGCTCTGACTTTGGAAGTGATTCAGCATTAAGCCAGCGCTGAACGCTAGTGTTTGTCACACCCATTTTTTGAGCGAATTCAACCTGAGTTAACCTTGGATCACTCTCAATCAGTGCTCTCAAATTTTCAGAGTATGTAATTTTTACGCTATCTTTCATAAAGTTAAACTATTAAAAGCAAAGAGTTTACGCAATACACTAAAATAGTTTTAATAAATAACTAAAATAGTTATTGAAATGCACGAAAATAGTTAATATATTCATTCCATGAAAAGAAATGTGAACGTTAAATTACTCAAACAGGTAATTGGTAACACAAGCCAAGGACAAGTTGGCTTTGCGGTGAAGGCGCAGGTTTCGGTGGCAACCGTAAACAAAGCATGTAATGGTGTTTGCCCTTCACGCTTCAGTACATTGGAAAAGTTTTGCACGGCCGGTGGAACGACCATTGAAGAACTTTTCCCAGCTGAAGGGCGAGAGGTCGCCTCTTAACTAACACAAATTAACTTTAGAGAAACAGAACGTGTAATTTTTACGCGCATGATTTTTTGCGCCTTTTTTGGAGATCGCATGACAAACGCAGTGACAACAATTGATGGTTTGAAGAATGAAATTCTCTCAATTAGAGAATCGTTCGAAGCGATGAAATCAGAAGTGGATTTCACTAAAGAGCTTCAATTCGCAATTCAGGCACTTCAAAAAAATAGTTATCTCGCTGGCATTGCTGCCAAAAATCCAAACTCACTTAGAAATGCAATGATCAATGTTTCGGCCATTGGTTTAAGTTTAAATCCAGCGCTCAAGCTTGCTTACTTAGTTCCTCGCGGTACTGAAGTTTGTCTCGATATCTCTTATATGGGGCTCGCGCAACTTGCGACAGATTCAGGCAGCATTCTTTGGGTTCAAGCTCAAGCAGTTTTTGAAAAAGATAAATTTACTGACAACGGCTTAGGAGAAAAACCAACACACGTATCAAAACCGTTCGCGAAGAGAGGAAAAGTTGTTGGTTATTACTGTATTGCTAAAACAATTGATAATGAATTTCTAACAACCATCATGTCGCTTGATGAAGTGTTGGCCATCAGAGACAGAACAGAGCTTTGGAAAAAGAATCCTGGTTCTGGTCCTTGGCATACTGATCAAGATGAAATGGGGAAGAAGACCGCAGTGAAGCGCGGATATAAATTATGGCCAAAAAACGAAAGGCTTGCAAAGGCTATCGATGTTCTCAATGAGCACGAGGGAATTAATTTCGAAAAACAAACTAGAGATGTAACGCCTCCTGAAGAAACAGAACTAGAGAAACTTTCTGGCATGGTTGAAAAACTCGATAATGGTCAAAAAAGATTACTCACGCACTTAAACGTAAAATACAAACCGAAAGCTCCTTTTGAATCACTGGATGAACTTAATCAAGCCCAGGTTGAATACTCGATTAACTTTCTAAAAGGTCACATTGAAAAAGAAAATCAGAAGAAAAACCAACCAGTAGCAGAAGGAGCAACGGTATGAAGTCACTAGCACAAATCAAAGAAGAACTATTATTAGCAGCGCCAAGGCTTGGATTCAATCCACTTGAAGTAGATCAAGGATCAGTTAATTGGCAAACGATGAAACTGGGAATTGTCTCAGCTTCAAACATTGAGAGAGCCCTTGCCAAAAAAGGAACAGCAACACGATCTTCTTACATTGCCGAACTTGCAGCGCAAATCTGCACTAAGGAATTTCCTGAAGTGAACGCTAAGACGATGCAATGGGGGAAAGACAATGAAGAAGCTGCGCGATCAGCTTACGAATTTGAAACTGGTGACATCGTTACTCCCATTGCTTTCATTTATAAAGACAGCTCTCTTCGTTACGGAATTTCTCCAGATGGAATTCTTGAAGAAAGAGCAAAAGGTCTTGAGCTGAAGTGCCCATTTACTACAAAGGTTTATATTGAATTTTTAACCGATGGGAAAATTAAACCTGAATATGAAAAGCAGTGTCAGTTCTCTATGTGGGTAACGGATGCTGAAGAGTGGGATTTTGCAAATTATGATCCGCGCATGAAAAAGAACATGCTTCATAAGGTAACTGTAAAAAGAGACCTTGAAATGATGAAGCGCTTTGAAACTGAGCTACCAGAATTTATTCACGACCTTGATCAAGTTCTCAAAAGAGCTGGATTCGAGTTCGGTGATCAATGGAAAATATAATCCCTTCTCCTAGAGGGAAACGTCGAGTGGGTGTTGGTTTAGCTAAATGGGCCAGCACTCACTTTTCAAAAGATTGAGATATGTGGAAGGAAATCCACTCCACACACACTTGAGCAGGCAGATATTAACGAAGATAGGTTGTTGTTCGGCTGTCTGCTCATTTTTATAAAAGGTTTTATGAGTCGTTGTGAAATAGATATTCAAAATGAGATCCGTGAGAATTACTACCTTTATCGTAAATCTCCTGAAGAAAGTTTTGTTGATGAAGAAATCACGGAAATCAATCTCTCGTCGGGTCATAGCAAGTCGCCCGACGAGATTTTTAACCAACTCGATAAAACGCTCGCACCTATGCTGATTAAATATCTTGGTAAAAAGGAGTAATTGCCATGGTTGATTTTCCACAAATGGAACCAAGTCATTTTTTAAAGCTCAAATGGCTTCGAGGAAAAATGGGAATGCTCTCTCTTTCTCAAAGATCCTTTATTGAATTGATAGTTGATAACAAGCCACTTGATGATGATCAAGTCTTAATGCTTGGACAAATTTATAGAGAAGTTAAGGATTGCCTTGAGCTTCCAGGTAATCACGACCGA
>CBIHOP010000149.1:0-7808 GCA_966211385.1 uncultured Bacteriovorax sp. | reverse complement strand
TTGATATTGACCCTACTATGATCCGTATTGGGCTTATGAACCTGATGATGCACGGTATCACCCAGCCGCAGATAGATTATAAAGACACGCTCAGCAAAAACTACAACCAGGACAATCACTATGATATCGTGCTGGCCAACCCACCGTTTACCGGAAACATTGATAAGGGCGATTTAAATGAAACATTTACTATAAGCACTACAAAAAGTGAATTGTTATTTGTAGAACGCATCTACAAAATGCTGCGCATGGGCGGTAGCGCGGGTGTGGTGGTGCCGCAAGGCGTTTTGTTTGGAAGTGGAAAAGCATTTGTTGATACGCGTAAGATATTAATAGATAAATGCGAACTGAAGGCGGTAATAGCCATGCCCAGTGGCGTATTTAAGCCTTACGCAGGAGTGGCTACGGCCATATTGATTTTTACAAAAGGAGGCGAAACCAAAGATGTTTGGTTTTACGATATGCAAAGTGACGGAAGAAGTTTAGACGATAAACGAAATGAACTGACTAAAACTAATGGAGAGCGGGATTATGGGGATTTGCATGATATCATAAACGAATTCCGAAAAAAGAAAAAAAGTACTGATAGAACGTCAACTCATTTCCTAGTTTCAAAGAAAGAAATCGTTGATAATGATTTTGATCTTAGTATAAACAAATACAAAGCTGATACTTATGTTGAAGTTAAGTATGATCCGCCCAAACTCATCCTTAAAAACATTAAGGACTTAGAAGCAAGCATTAACGAAGGAATTGATGAGCTAGAAAAGTTATTGAAATGAGTAAGTTAAAACAATTTGTTCAACAAGTTCGGGGTATTTCTTATAAGCCGGAAGAAATCACTGATCACACATTGCCAGACTATCTACCTATTTTGAAGGCAAACAATATTACTGCAGAAGGACTAGATGAGGAAGATTTGATCTTTATCCATCGGGATAAAATAAGACCGGAACAATTTATTAGGAAGGGAGACTTATTGATTGCAGCTTCGAGTGGGAGTAAAAGTGTAGTTGGTAAGCACATATTTTTTAACAATGATTATGAGGGTTCTTTTGGCGCATTTTGCAAGGTAGTTCGCCCTGTAGGAAGAATATACCCGGAGTTCCTTAGTCATTTTTTTAAAACCCCTTTTTACAAAAATCATATTCAGAGAGTAATTCAAGGGGCCAATATCAACAACTTAAGGAATGAGCATATTGACGATCTCGAAATTCCCGATTTTGAAATTGAAGAACAAATACGCATATCTACAGTTCTTAGCAAAGCTGAAGCACTTATTGCTCAACGCAAAGAAAGTATCCGGCTGCTGGATGAGTTTTTGAAGAGTACGTTTTTGGATATGTTTGGTGATCCAATACAAAACAATAAAGAATGGAAGACGCTACGCTTGGGGTCAACAATAAAAATCAAACATGGTTTCGCGTTTAAGAGCGATTACTTTTCGGATAACGGAGAATTTGTATTGCTGACACCAGGTAACTTTAATGAAGAGGGAGGATTTAGGGATCGCGGTGAGAGGCAAAAATTCTATACAGGAGAAATCCCACAAGAGTATATTCTTAATAAAGATGATCTTCTCTTGGCGATGACCGAACAAGCACCCGGATTGCTTGGTAGTCCTTTGCTAGTGCCGGATTCAGGACGTTTCTTACACAATCAACGACTGGGGTTGGTTACTTTTAGTCGAGAGGATTTTAACGAAAGGTTCTTATATCATCTATTTAATACCAAGGGCATTAGAACTAGGATCCATGCTAAAGCAACGGGCACAAAAGTTCGCCACACTTCACCTGGTAAAATTGAGGAGCTTATAATATATCAGCCGCCAATTGGACTCCAAAATCGATTTGGTGATATCGCTCTAAAAACTGAGAGAATGAACTCTCAACTCGGAGATAGTTTAAGGGAGCTGGAAATCCTTCTCTTGTCTCTGAATCAAGTTGCATTTAACAAAGGATTGGACCTGAGTCTGTTGCAAATCGATGTAGCGGCATATATTTCAGTGACTTCAGAAACTGAATCGCCAAAAGTCACTCAAAGGAAACCGAATAGAGAAACATTCGAGTCTAAGCAGGTCGAAGCTGTGGCTATGCAGGCAGTTGCGAATAAAATAATTGAAAACTATAAAGGTTTTCATTTCAGTTTTGAAATGCTGCATTCATTTATCGAACAAGAGAGGCTTAGCTACACTGATTATTTCTCTTCGGAGGAAATGAAGAAAAATCCCAAACTGAATATAAATCCTGATGATGTAGAGGACTTAAAAAACTTTGTTACCAGTGCCATTGTAAATCGAACCACTGATGAGCAAATGCCAAAAAATCCTTGGATAAAACTTAATCAAATATTTTACGATGCATCCAAACCAAACGCATCGCTGAACCTGAAATTGGAAGACCTCGAAAAAACAAGCAACAGGTCAATTGAAGATCAATCCGGTATTTTCTTCGAGATCGTTTCATGAAATTAAAGAGTGTTAAAATATTAGGCGACAACTTCAGAAGTCTCGAATCGAACGAGCCTTACACATTCAATCATTCATTTAATGATAATCGATTGTCCACCAAAATTTTTGCGGGCTTGAATGGCAGTGGAAAGTCCAACTTCTTAGAGTTACTATCTGAGATTTTCTACTTACTTGAGATCTATCACTTCTCATCACTAGATAGTGAGCAGAAGCGGAGTACTGGTGCCGGATTTGAGATTGAGTATTTTTTACCCAAGACCGACAGCTTTTTGTTTGAGGTTTTTAATGATCTGATTCGAGAATCTCGAGAAAAGTACATTAGCGACACTAGTCAGCTATCAAAGCTACAGCCAGTCGATTTCGAAAATTTATATTTAGATGACCTGGAGGAACGAAGTATAAAAGAGTGGAAGGAGTATTCTAACCAATATTTGCACAATGGTCATGTGCTGGTGAGAATAGTGAAAGAAACAAAAGAGCCACCGCTTTTCTACCTAAAGAGACAAGATATTGAAAATGGGCCAACGCAACAGATTAAGGTAAGCACATATAAACTACTGCCCAGCAAAGTCATTGCATATACTTCAGGTCAAAATGAATTGATCAGCAACCCCTTCTACAGACTCAAGTATAGATCATTTAAAGAACTACAAACGCAAGGCTTAAATCATTTTAGCAATAAACATCACAGTCTTTTCTTTCTTGACTACAGCACCAACTTCTCCGTTTTTGTTGCGAATATGCTCTTGTCAAAACCTGAGAAACTTCAATACCTAAATAAAGTGCTGAAGATAATCGGGTTGGAATCATTTCGATTGACGTTGAACACAAACCTTCTTCAACCTCAAGAACAGGTTCTTCAGACATTGCAAAAATTTGTTCTCTGCTCAACTAGCTGGATTCAAAAGACTGTTGACGATAACAATCTTCTAATCATTGACTATGCTGTAAATCAAGCTACTACTGACGCCTTTCGGTTTCATTTCGGTAATTCATTCAATTTATTCCGTGCCTTCTACGAGTTGGATATCCTTAACCTCCATCTGGCTGAGGAAACAACAAGGGAAATGTTGGCAAATGCACATAAGTCGTTCAACTACTCAGATGAACTTCCAAAACCCGATCCTTCGAGGATGGTTTTCAGAATTGAAAAAATTCGAATCAATAAGATTATCGATGAAGAAAAGAATGAGCTGAAAACAATCTATTATAAATCATTATCCGATGGAGAACACCAGTTCAATGAAGTTTTGGGTTCTGTCTTGATGATGGAAGAAGATGGTTGTCTTTTTCTAATGGATGAGCCCGATACTCATTTCAATCCTCTTTGGAGAGCAAAGTTTATCAAACTCCTAAACCATAGCGCAGCCATCGAATACGAGTCGAGAGAAACGTATAAGGTTGACACGGATGGAAATTGGGTATATGACGCTGATAAGAAGCCGATTAAAGAGAACTATAACTTTCCAGTCAAAGTGAGACAGCAAGAAATCATTATTACCACCCATTCTCCATTTGTAATCTCTGATAGCCAATCAGAAGACGTCTATAAATTTGAGCGGCAAGGCAAAAAAATAAGGTATGAGTACCTGAAAAATGTTGAAACATATGGTGCATCAATTGGCGTCCTACTTAAAATTATCTTCAATCGGGAAGTATCGATTTCTGACCTGGCCAATTACGACATAGAATTACTTCGCTCAGAATTTATGAAACTTTCAACCGATGACGAAAAACTAAAAAAGATAGATGAGACAAAGGCCAAGCTTGTGAACTTTGGGGAGTCAATCGAGAAGTATGATTTGTATAGTTTCTTAAGAGAGATTGAAAAAGAAATTAGAAACAAAAAATGATCTACGCATATAAACATCTTCCACATAAGATTGAAGGTCTGAATGCCGAGATTAATACTTTTTTTACAAATCTATTGGAGAAGAATCTCGCGAAATATGATGAGGATGTACTGTTGAGCAAAGACTTCAAGGCGACAATAACCAAGTCAAAAAAAATCAAGGGCTACCTTACGGACATTACCGAAAATTACCACAATCTTGAGGATACTGACAAGCAACTGCTGAAGGATGCGTTCAAAAACAATCTGCCAATTGAAACACTCTGTAGTGATCCAACCTGTGCTTCGCCAATAAAATTCGAGGCTATCAAAAACGAGGGCTTCAGAAAATTGCTAAAGGACTTTCTGACTGACCTATGGGAGGATTATCCAATGATAGACGCTATTGAGAATAAGTATGGCCTAGTTCAAGATCATTTTGATGATTTTATTGATTCAACTCATCAGAAGGTATATGTGTGTCCATTTTGTGGTTTACATAAACTAAAACCATCAGGTGGGATCACCAGAGATGCATATGACCACTACATACCTAAGGCTTTTTATCCATTTGTTTCAATAAACTACTTGAATCTCTTCCCCATTTGTCATGAGTGCAATAGCGATGAAAAGAAAACCACTGACACATTATTTGATGGAAATAATAGACGTAGAGTTTTTTATCCGTTTGATACTACTTACCAGCCGAATCAACTTTCAATAGTGGTTGAACCAGAAGAAAAGTACAGTTCTCTCAACTTCAAAACTTTACTTCAGGACATCAAATGGAACTACAAATTTATGTATGCTGGAAATGATGATCCCCGTCTAGAATCCTGGAATAAAATCTTTCGAATAAAAGGACGCTACAGAGAAAACATACTTCATTACCAGATAGAGTGGTTTGGACAATTGTGTACTAAATATAAAAGGGAATTAAAGAAAGGGACGAATTTCGAAGACTTTAAAACGGAAAGACTTGAAGATGCCAAGGACGAAATCTATTCGAGCCCACTTGGGATATTAAGATATGTATACTTCACATTCCTTTTCTCAATTGATGATTTTGAAGAGAAACTTTCTAATTCGATTGCTCAACCATAGCCTACTTAATATGTCTCTTTCAATAGCACTAAAGAAATATATCAAAAGCGATCTGCCTAACTTGATGACAATTGAAAGGCATTATCAAACCTTCAAGCTTCCAAGGCAATTGCCTGAATTAATTCAAAATGCCGCGAAAGGTATCGACCCCGATGGATTAATGAATAATCATCAGCATAGAGTTGGGTATGTAACGTGTACAGAAGGAGCAGGAGAACTTGCTAAACATGAGATCGAAATCAAAAACGCCAAGACGTTCGAAGAGATATTTGAAATAACTGAACGAGTAAAAGACAAAATCTTCGGTCTAGGCTATTTATGGAGCTATGACACAGCACTGAGAATAGGCTTTGCGAAAGGTGTTTATCCAAAAGATATATATATACAAACGGAGTAATAAAAGGTGTTCGCAAAGTTATGAATGGGGCACTGCCTCGAGGAAGAAGCTTACCTAAACATATCTTTCATCCCTCCCTTCAAAAACTAAAACCATATCAACTCGAAAATTTTCTATGTATTTATGGTAAAGACTATCAGTCTCCAAAAAGGAAAAAGAAGAAGCCATGAACAAATTTAAGTCAGCGGCAATCAAGGTACTTAAAGAAGCAGGTACTCCATTACACACAAAAGAGATCACGCGAATTGCGTTGGAAAAAGGTTACCTGGTAACAGATGGCAAAACACCAGAAGCGTCTATGAGCGCTCAGTTGGTAACTGAAGTCAACGCGCTCGGTGAAGGCGCTACCTTTATTAAAACAGCTCCTGCAACCTTCGCCCTAAAACCAAAAAAAGCGAAGGAGTCTAAAGAGAAGATCAAGGAACTAATTCAACTTGAAAAAAAGAAAGTAAGTGGTGGATACATTGGTAAGGCAGGCGAGCACTTCGTAGCATCCGAATTATTATTCAGGGGCTACAACGCAAGTATCATGAGCGTAGATATAGGCATGGATGTAATTGCGACAAAGGATAATCAGCTTTTTTCTTTGCAGGTAAAAACCGCTAATATTTCAGGCACAAATACATTCGAGTTCGATGTCCGTAAAGTGGCAATTAGCCGTCAATATGCTGGGAATGTATTTTACATTTTCGTAATGAATGATGCAGATAAAATTAAATCAGCCGTAATTCTCCCTGCTCATAAAATTGACGAGCTTATTCACAGTAAGGCGATCAGAGACATTCAAGGTTACGATAAATTCCGAGTATCACTTAAGGTAAGAAAGGATGAGATTTTTATCGGGAATTTAGATAACCCGATTGACTTTTATTGGAATAACTGGGAGATAATCAAGTGACGAAACGATTAACCAATGTCAGCAAATTACGGTAAAGACAAGTGGGCACACTCTAAGCAGAGGCTTGATGCTGAGTTCGCAGCGTTTAATGCTGTAAAAACATTGATTCAGCTTGCTACGAATGGTGATATTGAGGCTAGCAATGCATCGATTATCAATGTTGCCTCTAAGTTATCATCAGAAGTTTTCAATTCAGACTCTCAACTATACCAACGTCATTTTGAGCCAGAACTCGTGCGAGAGTATAGGCAATTGGCACAACTTGAAACCATCGAAAAACAAAAAGAAATAAAACCTGCCGATTTAGCGAAGGCAGAAAGGGAGAAACTTTTTAAACTCATGAATATTGCTGATAATAATGAGGTTGATGCGATCTCCAAAAAAATAAAACGACTTGATGAAGCAATACCAAAGCTTATTGAAAAAAGTGAA
Source organism: uncultured Bacteriovorax sp. (assembly GCA_966211385.1). Lineage (GTDB taxonomy): Bacteria > Bdellovibrionota > Bacteriovoracia > Bacteriovoracales > Bacteriovoracaceae > Bacteriovorax. The sequence goes on along the minus strand of CBIHOP010000149.1, from coordinate 676 downwards.
AGCGAAAATGAGTGGATTCTAAGAGATATCGAAGTGCCTAGGGAGATTGAAGAAGGCATACCAGTACCCCCTTTTTCAGATGGACGTTGCAAGGTTTTTGAACATCAAAATACACTTTTGAAAGTTCGAAGGCTGCATCCTGATAACCCCGAAAAATTGACTGGTGCCGATCTAATTTATGAAAGATATGATTTAGAAAAGAAACTGGTGCGTTTTGTACATATTCAATACAAAATTTGGGATGACAAAGGGATTCTATATTTCTCTCAAGGTAACATCACAGATCAGATTGAGAAGATGACTGCAAATCTTTGCAAGGGAAATTATTGTGACGCTCCTAAAGATGAAAATCAAAGCTATCGGCTCCCATTCTGCAGTGGCTTTTTACGTCCGACTAATCGAGTTCAAGATCCAGGAAAGCGTATTCATTCACGTGGCTTGTACGTCCCGCTATGTATGGTTAATTCAAGGCTAGAGAAGATTCCTTCTTCTGATGGCATTCTTAAGAAAACTAACATCTCTAACTGCGCAATAAATCAATCGCTTTTCGAACGACTATTCCATGATGACATGCTTGGCTCTAAATGGTATACATATCAAGAGATCGAGCAGTTTTACCTATCAAAAGGCATTTCGGATTCAAACGAGAAGTTGATTTACCATGCACAAGAGTTTA
>CBIHOP010000148.1:0-7866 GCA_966211385.1 uncultured Bacteriovorax sp. | reverse complement strand
ATAGATCGGCAGAGATGAAATTTCTCCATTTTCCTTCATCAAAGAAAGCGTATAGCGCCTTTGAACCAGAAAAGATTTAGAGCCGTTGTCGTTAAAAGTCGCCAAAAGATCGATGATCAGGTTTTCCCACACATCATTCATGAGAATTAGCGAATCAGCGCTTTCACCTGACTTCACAATAAATTCCGTCGTGTTTCTATTTAAAAGTGCTGTGAAAATTGATTCTTCAGTCACATCACCGCTTGCTAAATCATAAATCGGGAAAATGCGAGACTCATCAATTGATTTCTCGGCCTTTAATTTTTTAAGGTCCGAAATGTTTTCACCATCAAGTTTTAAAGTCGCTTCAAAATATGTGCGCTCACCATCATCTTCTAGCAACAACATCGAACGAATCACACCTCATGCACTATCTTTTTACGTCTGAGGAAATGGTTTCAGAAGATAAACCGACTTTGCATCAAACGCGCCAGTGATTCCCAATTTCTTTTGAAGTCCAATCATTGTTTTAACGGAATCAACGACTCTCGTTTCAATTGAAACTTTGCCATCTTTTACTATCGGATTCAGATAGAACTGATGAGGAATAGCATTTAAAATTCTTTGGCCAATGATTTTTGAGTTGTCGGCTTCAGGCATAGCATAAGCGCGATAAATTGATGGAACGACGATTTCACCAAAGTCTGCACTCTTAATTTTAATCCACTCAAATTTTTCCTGAGCTCCTTCGATTGGCAATCCTTCAAAAGTTGTGAGTTTCATTATCCATGTCGAACGATCTCCAAAAAGCGGATTGAGATCAGCATCGAATAGATAGTACTGAAGCTCATCTTCTTTTTTCGAAAGCGTGTAGATGAAATAATCCAATTTACCGTCCAGGTTAATATCCTGACGGTGAATAGAGAGAACCTGTTTTACTTTTGGAAGCGAAATGGTTTTTACGACAAATTCATTCGCAGCTTTTGTCAGCAACGATACGACTGTTACTTCTGCTGTTTGTTTTGCTGGTGAAAGGAAAAAATATTCCGGGAACGTGAGTCTTCTGTGTCTGTCTGAAACTCGTCCCATGCGTGAAAGTCGGCGATCTCCACTAATCACTCCCATATCGGCGAAGTTTCCGCCAATGACCGGAATATCGATGAGTGATTGATCAGCATTCAAATCGCGGCTGAACACAACGCTAGTCTGATAAAGTTTTTCATCAACCTGAATCTCAAACATGATATGCGAGTCAGCTCTGTAATCAAGTAATGAACCATTAACGGTCAATGCCTGAGTCCCGAAAGCTTTAAGCTGATTGATGTTTAAACAATGTTCATCTAAAGCGACAGCATCACTCAGCGCTCTTAGACAAACAAGACCTGTGTACTCTTGAGCTGAAAGATTTTTCAATGTGAAAGGAAATGTGAAACGCATATCTTTCATTTGAAATTTAACTTCCGTAAGGGCCTTCACTTGAGGAACAACAAAAGCATGCTCTTCATTTTTTTCCGCCAGCTCAAGAAGCGCTTTCATATCCAGCATTCCGAACTTCGCGAATCTTTCTTGTCTGAAAAGTTCTTGATCTTTGTGAATCGGCTTTGAACTTCTAAACAGCAAGTTTCTCACCTTATCATTCGTCAAACCGGTCTGTAAAAGTTTTAAATTAGCGACTGCCGCCGCCACATAAGGGGAAGCCTGGCTTGATCCACGTTTCAATTCATAATTTTTAATACGAAGAACACGCGATTCTAATTTTTGAGGATATGTACTGATGATCGATTCGCCGGGAGCAACGATATCAACTTTTGATCCGTGATTAGTAAAATCGGTCAGCTCTCCTCTATTATCAACGGCACCAACACAAATTACGTTTTCATAACTGCATGGAAATGTCGGTAGATCTTTATTGTTGTTACCAGCGGCCGCGATAATAATAACATTCTTAGCTTCCGCATCTTCAAAAGCTTTACGAACTTTTGGCAAGTCGACTAGTTTCGGCCATCCCAATGATAGGTTAATAACTTCAGCTCCATTTTTAACAGCGAAATTCATGGCATCGGCAATGACGTCAGTAATAACTTTTCCGTTGTAAACGAACCCTGAGACATCACCGCTTAAAACTTTGAGCGGCATAATCTTCACCCGCGGATCAGCTGCCCCGGCGATACCAATATTATTCCTATTGGCCGCGATAATTCCAGCAACGTGAGAGCCGTGGCCAATATCATCTGTTAGCAACGTATTGTTATCGAGGTAATTGTAGCCGGTACAATTTTTTCCAGGCGCCGCGATTGAGCCAGCACATGTTTTATCGCTCGTCCAAATACGGCCTTTAAGATCTGGGTGATCCAGATCAATACCACTATCTAGCACGGCCACAATCAATTCCTTTTTTGGTGTCTCTCGATCTTTCGTATCGACATATTGAATGTCCATTCCCGGTAAACCTTTGACGGGAATTCTTTCAAGCTCGGTGACATTTTTCATGATCACCTGACCTTGATTATTGAGTGCCCATTGCTTACTTAAAAGCGGATCAACTGCTTGTGCGTTTAATTGTTGCATGACTGTTAAAGCAAGTAATGTGAAGAGTTTTGTTTTCATGGTCATCACCTATATCCCTTCTCTGATCCAGCCACCGCTGAATTCACCACTTGAGAGTCCTAGAAGATCTTTAACGACTTCTAATGGTCCATCCCATTGCTTGCTTCCTATTTTACCGATCGAATTTGAATAAATCGTGTCATTTAAAATTTCTGATTTTTCTCTGAATCCATCAATTGAACCGTAAACATAGACGTTGTCTGCGCCCAGAATTTTTTGTACGTCTTTAAAATCGAGATAATTAAACATCGACTCGATAAGTTCAACGTTACAGTCAGCAACTTCTTCTTCTGTTTTTGCTTTTTTACATTTCCATAACTGATTTTTAACCGTCGTCAGATCCCCACACTCGATAGTGTTGTATTTTTCATCGCCGGCCCAACACATCTTTTTCAATCTGTATTTATTTTCGATGGCATTAATATCACTCATGCTAAAACCATTGAGACGAGCAATCCCGGGATTGTAGACGTTCATATGGTAACCGATTCTGAAAAGCCTCAACTTTGAAAAATCAATTGTGTCAGTCTGGAATAATGGGAATTGGAATTTTTCGTTAACTCCAGTCATAAACTTCTTTAATCTCTTCTCACTCAAGGCCCAGCCCTGCTTCACATCCGACACAGATAAAAACTTTTGCTCAAATTTATTTTCTTCGTTTACCGATGCTTCAAAACGAATGCTTTGGGTGAAGGAACTTCCAAAAAAAGTTTGTCCAGGATTTTTATCGGCTTCCTCATTGATTGAAACGTCATCTGTTTTCGTAGAGAGATAGTAATTCACGAGTTGTTTCGAGAATGCTTCTACGTTGAATCCCGTCATGAAATCTTTTGTTAAGCTGAAATACTTTCCGTAAACTCCATCTTTCGCCTTTAAATCAAAGAGTGTTCTGCCTTTAACAGATTTCATTCTCCAGAATAAAAATGAAAGCCCTGTTGATCTGTCTTTATATTGAGCATCGAGACTTACCGGAGTTGTCACTGAATCCAACAATTCAAAATTGTGGTCTTTTAAAACGTTATAAACTCCGAGTGCATGTGTGTATAACTCTGGATTTTCTTCGAGATCACCGGAGAAATTGATCATGTAGGATTTTATTCCGTAATGGCCTTTATCAAATCTTCCGTTAATTTTTACAATTGGAATGTAATTGCTCACTTGAAAACTCAGATCCAGATTTTTAACGAACCCCTTATCATCGTAGATCTGAAGCACTTTTGGGCTTTTCTTATAAAGGTGAATACGTTTAACGACAGTCGCTCCACCGCTAACGCCTACGCCTGCGCCGATCATTCCTTGAGTGAAATTTAATTTCACTGCAGCAGTTGGCATAATTCTGTCAGTAATTAAAAGCGATTCTCCTACGGCCAGATTTTTATCAATGTCCGATAGCAGTTCCTGGATCTGTTTGGTTTTTTCATCCGCTGCGTTTGTTGAATTTTTTATATCAGCAAGAGAGAAGAATTTTTCTTTTAGTGAACGTTTCATCAAAGCAACGAACATATTTTTATACGGCTCTTTTAAACTTTCTTTCAAACTTTTCACTGGTTTCAAATGAGTATAAGATCGAACAAAAGATGATGAAACTTTTACGGTTGAAGTAAGATCTGGCCCAATTCCTTCAATGCCAACAAAGAGGCCTAAATCTGCACGAGCTCCGAAAGTATCTGCAAGCTGTACGAGGTTGTCAGTTCCTAAATAATTTCCCAGAACGATATCGCGAGAGAATAAAATGTCTCCGTTGATAACGGGACTCCACCAGGCACCAATTCCAATCGGCAACAATTCACCTGTTTCAACAAAATGGTCATGTCCTCTTTTGAATAATTTTTGAAAATATTCGGCCCGAGCTTCACCAATTTCGTAAGCAGTCAGCTGCTCATTGAATTTCGCGATAAGGTTATCTATCACGTTACTTTGAACTTTCGAATACAGAAAAAAGCGAATTTCATCCAATGGTGATTGCGCATCTCCATAGGCGAAACGCGAAGCATATCCCGGAAATTCTTTTTGAACGAGTTTTCCTTCGACGACAATTTGTCCCACCGTGATTTTCGAATTAAATGGAATTTCGGCAATCTTTGCGTCCATTAAACATCTATTTAAAGAATTTCTTCTCGAAATTAATTTTTCAGCTACGACTTCAGCAACACCGCTAGGAAAATAAGCATTCTTAACGGCCTTTACAAAGTCTTCACGCTTCAGTTTATTCAATCGCTTCATCATCCAGATGGCATCATCAATTGAAGTATTGAATTCATTCGCCGTAAAATGCGAAAGAATGACTGCCTTGTTATCAATCTTGCAACTAACCCAACTGAACTTATTAATACTTTCTCCAAGCTCAAGAAGTGCATAAGGTACTACCAGAGAGCGAAGTGTTCTACTGTTTATAGTCTGAGTTGGAAGTCCCATGGACACGTTATAAAAATCGAATTCATTAGGCTCTGTAACGGCAATATCTCTGAGTTCCAGAGACAATGTGTCGCGATTAATGTTGTTCACCGTGGCCCATCTTTCAGTGGCCCCAAAAGTGGCCTTTGGTACTTCGTGCTTGATGAAGTTATCCATAACCATTTGCGAGCTGAATTGGATGTTAAGTTTTGAGATATACTTCATGGCCGGAATTTTATATCCGAGTTTTCTCAGAATATTTTTTCTAAGCAGAAGTGTGTGCAGCGTTTTATCCAAATGAATGGTGTAAATTTTATTTCCATTTGTTGGAATGGCATTAAAACGATAAAGACCAGAAGCTGAATCAATCTTACCTTCATAAGAAAGTTCATCTCCTTCATTGATTGCAATTTCTTCTTGATCATTAATTTCATTTTCAACATTATTCCAAATATCATTTTGCTTTGGGTTTAATAATGAAAGATCAACCTTCTTAGCTGTTTCTAAGTTTTGCGCCTCTCTACTCGTCAGCACTTTATTATTGTAAAGAAGATCATCGCTGGGAATTCTCAATCCTTTTTGCAAAGGAATGAAAGATTCATTGGCGAGGGCCCCCTCAAGCGCGAGCAATAGCCCTAACGCCAATAAAAGGGAATAAAAGCTGAGAAGCAATTTGTTTTGAGTTTTCATAATGCTGGATTCAGTGCAAAAAATGATCCAGATTTAGGGCCATGATTCCAGTGGATTAGAAAATGACAGCTGTCTAAATTTTAAACAGCTGTGATAATGACGAACACTTCACAGTACTTAAGAATAAATTAAATGTCGCAATCGGCCCATTAGAGTTAAATGTTTGTGGATGCCGCTGAAGAACCTTTTTTCATTCACCAAACCACAATTTTCCCAGGACAAGAGTTCCTATCTCTTGATGACTAACCTCATTTTCGCACTCTATTTTATCTGCGCAAATCTGGGATTAAAACTCGCCACACTTAACGAAACTGTCTCCCCTGTCTGGCCAGCAACTGGAGTGGCCATCGGAGCAATTACTTTTTTCGGTTTTCGTTATCTTCCATCCATTTTTTTGGGTGCACTCCTGACAAACTACTTAGTCAAAGTTCCACCCCCTTGTGCTTTAACAATGGCGCTCGGAAATACCATGGAAGCTTTTGTGGGAGCGACGATCATTCTAGCCCTCCGAGAGAGAAAGCATTGGTTTAGTTATTACTGTAAAACTGTTTCAGTTATGAGTGCTTCAATTATCTCAGCTGCTGTAAGTGCTACAATTGGGGTTTTTTCACTCATCATTTTCAAGGCAACGGCATTTAATGACATTGGCCATTTATGGTTAACTTGGTGGACGGGAGACGCTTTAGGCGGAATTATCATCCTTCCTTTGTTTTTCATATTAATGGAACCGGAAGAAAGAGAAGAAAATATTTCAATTTCTCTTCCTCAAATTGCGAGTTTATTTTTAATCGGAGGTCTATTAAGTTGGGCCTTATTTTTTACCAATATCGGTGCTCCTTTTCTCTTTCTCGTCTTTCCCTATTTGCTTTATTGTGTCGTTCGCGCAGGAATCAAAGGTGTAACGATTGCAACACTGGCCATTTGCTTTATAGGCATTATTGCCGTTAAAGAAGGCTATGGCGTATTTTTAAACGGAAGTGTAAATGCAAATTACATTAATGTTCAGTTCTTTCTGGCGAGCATGGGATTGTGTTCGCTTGTTTTAACTGATTTGAAAAAAGTTTCTCTCTTAAAAAAACCATCGCTAATTTTAATTCTTACCTGGCTAGTCGCTGGTCTCGTATTCACGGCTTACCATACACGTACAAAGAAAATGCTTGAGGCCCATTACCATAAGGTGGTTGAAGAAATGCCACAAGTCGTTCAAGAACGAATAACACTGTATTTTACAGCACTTCAAAATGGAGCCAGTCTCTTTGCGGCCAGCACTGAAGTGACGAGGGATGAATGGAGAAGTTTTATTAATCAAGGTGATTATTTCTCGTCACTTCCAGGACTCAAATTCATTGGAGTTATTTTTCCCATGAATAAGAACGACATTCAAAAATTTGTAAAAAATCAGCAAAAAGATTTTTCTCCATTTACTTACTCTCGCTTCAATGGATTAAGAAATAAAGAAGATGCTTATATCATCACTTTTTTAGAACCGATGGCCCTTGGGCAAGATCGAGTTGGTTTTGATATCAACAGTGAGGAAAAAAGAGCGCGCGCAGCTGAATTAGCAAGAGATACTGGAAAACCTCAAATCTCTAATCAAGTCATGCTTGATGTTGGAAAAGGGGCGAAGCCAACAATCATTGCCTATCTTCCATTCTTCAAAGATGGTGTGAAATTTCTCAATCCTGCAGAAAGAAAGAAAATGCATAAAGGCTGGATTTACGCGCCAATAGATGTACAGGAATTTTTCTCAGCACTATTTCCTAAAGATGCTCATGATGAAATCAGTTTCAGCATTCAAGAAAATGAAAATAGTACTCCCCTTTATAGCAGCACTGATTTCAAATCAACTCCCGGTGAAGAAACTATCGTTCCTATCATGATAGGTGAAAAACGAATTCTTCTTCACGCTAAACGTTCATTAAGCTACATGCACTCACAAGATGATTTTTCTTCCTGGACAGGAGCCTTAACGGCGATTTTGAGTGTTTTACTTGGAACTTTTATCGTCACTTTGCAAGCGGCAAGAAGTAAGGCCCAGGAAGAAGCGGCAAAATATAATGACGAATTAAAATCATCAGAAGAACTTCTCAAATTTGCGCTCGAAGGATCTGGAGATAGTGTTTGGGAAGTTGATTATCAAAACGAAATTGTCACTTTCAATTATCTTTTTGGAAAAATGATGGGGTATCAACATCC
>CBIHOP010000147.1:0-7880 GCA_966211385.1 uncultured Bacteriovorax sp. | reverse complement strand
GTTTGATCTCTCATTGATTTGACGTTTGTGTTAATTCTTAATCCCATACTAATCTCCTAGAATCATTCCTTCCTCCATAAAATTTAACATTCAAACAACCATGTATGAATCTTTGTTGGTTCGCAGACTGTCCCATCAGCTGCTGTGAACTTTATCGGAGACAAAAAAACCTACCTGAGTACTTTCTTGTGAAAATCAGGAAATATTTTCCTGAATTTTCATTGAGAAAATAAGTCAGTTAATGGTCCTATAGAATAAGATCAGATAGTTAAATTACAGAGTGAAAAAGGAGGTTATTTCTTACCTTGAACGGCCTTGATGAGATTGCTCGTCGAATAGCCATCTTTGAACATGAGACTGCGAACTTCACCACCATTTGCAATGACGAAATCACTTCCTACAATTTGTTCTGGCTTCCAATCACCACCTTTCACGAGAACGTGTGGCTTAATTAGTTTGATAATTTCAAGAGGAGTTTGCTCTGTGAAAACTTGTACGCAATCAACTGCTTTTAAATTGAGAAGCATCTTTGCTCGATCCTCCTCATTGTTAATTGGACGGTCTGGACCTTTTAACTTACGAACACTTTCATCAGAGTTAATGGCAACTATAAGAACATCACCTTGCGCTTTAGCTTCATTAAGATATTCAACATGCCCGAGGTGAAGAATATCAAAACAACCGTTCGTGAAAACAATCTTTTTGTTTCTACATTTTTCTAAGAAGTTTTTTGTTTCCTGTGAAAGCTCTTCCATTACTTAACAACTTTTGTATCAGACAAGCGACCTTGAAAGTCGAGAACCATAGGAAGAAATAAGGCCACAGCTGACAAGAGTGAAATCAATGCGCGGAAAAAAGTATGGCGAACATTTAATCCTTTTCCATCGACCTTAATAACTTTCAAACCAAACAGTGTTTTTCCCGGTGATGAAGAGAGATCTAAAATCGTAAAGTAGAGTAGGTAGTAAATTGAAAAAATAGCAGCTGAGAAAATGCTCAAATCCTGCATAGAGATTAAGCGTGAGTACATTTTTAATTCAATACCTGAAGCGAGTACCAATAGCGCACCAGTGATCGCAACAAAACTAGCAATCACAAGAATATCTACAATCCATGCGGAGAATTGAGAAAACATCGGAGCAGCGATGTATTTTTGCGTTGAAGGGGCTTTAGTTTCAACTTTGAGTTCCAAATCAGTTTCAATTGCTTTAGCAGAAGTTCCAGATTGGCCATAAAACGCCTCTAAACCTGTCGGCATATGATTTGATGCCATTGTTTGAGCAGAAGGCGATAAAGGAGCTAATGGAGATAAGGATTGCTTTGGTGCTGACTGAGCTCCGAAAGCTTTTACTTCTTTTGGGGCCGGTTTGAAAGATGGACGTTTTGTGTCTTGATGAAAACCTAAACCTTTAGTCATTGGTTTAAAACTTTCTTCACTAATCATAAATTCATCAAGATTGATTTCAACTGGCATTGCTTTGCTATCTGCTCTAAATGAGTGTTGATCTTGATTCATAATCATTCCTATGTTTAGTCACCTATTTATTCAGATTCGCACAAGCTTTACAAAGCATCAATACTTTTCGACTTACATTCGGGAGACGTTGCTGGTAGTTGGACCTAGTTTTTCAGGGCCAGAAAGTAACCAATTGAAGCACAGACTGCCGTAGGTGCGCGTAAAATAGGCGTAGGGAGGTGAACTTCCATCACATTCTTTTGAGATTTGATTAAATGGATTTCCTCGTCTGAAAATCCCCCCTCCGGCCCAATGAGGATGACGATCGGAAAAACGATCGGAAGTTCGTTTTTGTTTTGAGTAGAGGGAAGGGAATTAAAAAAAGCTAGAGGCAGTGAATTGTCATGTAGAAATTCCGCTAATTTTTTCTGAGCTTTTATTTCTGGAAACCAGGGATTGTTTGATTGAACTAAGGCACTTTCCACTAATCTCGCGGTTCTTTCACTTTCGATATAATCATATTGAGAATACTGTGAACTTAGTGGCACAATTGTTTGAACTCCAAGTTCTACGGCCATCTTTAAAATATCTTCGAAAGCATCTTTTTTAGGTAATGCAATCGCAAGAACAAAATCGTTTTGTTTTTCACATTGTTCAAAGTTTTTGACTTCTACAATGACTTGTTTTTTTTCAATTGATTTAATAACAGTCTGCAGTTTTCCACCACGACCGTTAAGCAATAGCAAAGGATCGTTCGTTCTAGCACGCACGACATTCAAATGGTGAACGCCTTCATCGTTGATGACTAACTCTTTTTGATCATTGAAATCGAATGGATGAAAAAGTGCTCTCACTTAGTTTCCTTTATCCTGGAAAAGTATAGCGCTCCAATCACCCTTCGTTACCACATTTATTTTTTTGAGTTCTTTGTATTGAGAGATGATATTGTCCACTTGATGATTGAGAATTCCAGAAACAATCAGAAATCCATTCTTATCTAAACTTTGCATGATGGTTGGTTTTTCCGAGATCAAGACATGCTCTAAAATGTTGGCAAAAACTAATTTATGTTTCTTCGGTTGATAGCGATCACGAATAACAAGTGTCGTACCTTCGATATTTTTCCCTTCGAAATTCAACACCAGATTCTGGACACAATTATCGAGCGCACTTTTATCAATATCACAGAAGAGCGTCGGCATTTCTTTAATCTTCATGGCGGCAATCCCTAGAATTCCAGAGCCACAACCGAAGTCCAGACATTGATCGTTTTTTTTCAATTCATTTACGATTTGATCGAAGAGAACTAGACATAAAAAAGTTGTCTCATGAGTACCCGTTCCAAACCCCATGCCTGGATAGATATAAACTTGATGAGTACTTTTCTTCTCCCGACTTTGCAGCCATTCAGGAATTACTTCTAAATTTGAGGAGACCCAAATAGGTGTATAGAATTTTTTCCATTCTGCATTCCAATCTTCAAATGGCTTCTGGGCCGTATAAAGTGGAAGTTCCGGATATGTGTCTTTCAGAAAAAAAACAAAATCTTCACAATGGCCCTCATGATCCCCTTCATAAAAATAATATTTAAATGTAAAAGAATCTTGTCCAAAAGTAGCTTCTTGAACTTCATCAATTAACGTTTCAGGAATATCTCCACCCGAATAAGCTCTTTCACCTAAAATTTCGTCAACCCTCGCTTCTTCAAGAGAAAATTCTTCAACACCATCACAGTGAAAATCTTCCATCGCATAGGCATTGATGAGATTTGCGAGTTTCGCGTTTTCTCCACTGAACTCGATTAATACAAAATTAAAAGTTTTATTTTCCACAGTTCTTCTCTAGTGTTTTTAAAGGATAGAAGCTACCAGTTGGTTCAAGTGTGATATCACTCAAACAACTGCGACCAATCCAAATAATATTCGGGTGCCATAAATTTATACTCGCATAGTCTGAAACGATGGCTTGCTCGGCCTGCTTGTAAAGTTCCGTTCTCTTGGCAGGATTAGTTTCTACAGTGGCCAAATCCAAAAGTTTATCTACTTGTGGATTATTATAACCAACGCGATTACCACCTTTCGGAGGAGTGTTTGTTGAGTGATAGACGAATTTTAACATGTCAGGACCAGTGAATCCTACCCATTGCCCGATAACGATATCGAACTTTCCGGCCTTAAAGGCGGCCATGTATGTTCCCCACTCTTGAATGCTGACATTTATGATAATTCCTTCTTTCTGAAAATAACTTTGAAGCACTTCGACGATTTCAATACTTGCTTTGTTGTTACTAACCTTCCAGTCAATTTCTAAAATCTTTCCATCCTTTTCAAGCAATCCATTTTTATTTTTCTTGTATCCCGCTTGTGCCAAAAGATTTCGCGCCAATTCAACATCGTATTTATCAATAGGACGTGCAACATACATATCTCCAAACGCGGGAGAGAACATTCCAGTAGCAAGTACTGCCGTGTTTTTTAATTTATATTTTAGGATATCTTCACGAGGAAGAAGGTGAGAAAAGGCTTTTCTCACTCTCAGATCCTGAAATATTTCACGCTTATGGTTGATCCCCATGAACTGAAAATTTCCACTCGGTTTTTCCCAAATTTTAATTCCCGGTTGAGACTTCAACCAAAAAACTTTTCGAGGAGACATGTTGGCAACAGAGAGATCAATTTCTTTATTGAGCAGTTTAAGTGCAAGTGTCGTTTCATCTTTAACAACTTTGAAAACAAAGTTTGGTCTAGAGCTGTTTCTTGGATTGATACGAATTTCCAATGGATCAATTTTCGTATACTGATATTCACCACATCCGATGACATCAAAAGGTTCGTATGAATCTTTGGTAAGATCAGGAACCTTAACAATTTTTAAGAGGGCCAGGTTTGATAAGTTTTCCAGCGAAAATGTTTTAAAGATAATTTTAACCGTAGCTGGGTCAACAATCACTACATCTTCTATGGCCTCGTATGCGCCCATAAAAGTTGATTTGATTTTTTCGTTTTTCGCAAAATATAGCCAAGAGTTTTTAACGTCGTTAGCACTAACCTTTGTTCCATCGTGAAAAGTAAGATCACCCTTTAACTTAAAAGTGAGGACTTGTTTTGTTCCTTCCATTTCATCTTTAAACGTTTCACAAGCAACGCAGATAAACTGCATTTTTTCATTAAAATCGATCAATGATGAGTGAACGAGACGATTGATGTTTTGTGAGTTCGCATCTGTTGAATAAAAAGGTGTTAAACTGTTTGGTGCAGCCGAAATGGCCACGTTAATTTGCTGTTGAGCAAATGCCATCGACAGTGAAGCATAAATCGTCAATGCCATACAGTATTTGAACACTTTCATTATTTCTTCCTTCTTTCCAATGTTTTGAGATTAATCTATCATTTTATTGAGAAAAAAACCATTGAGGAGAGAGCTGTGCACATCATTTCCATTTGTGGAGGATCTGGTTCTGGTAAAACCACATTTGCCGAGAAAGTTAAAAAAGCAGTTGATGAAGAAATTTCTATTTTGCACATGGACTCATACTATCTTCCAAAACTTCCGAAACAGTTACAGACTTCAAAAGGTCGACCTAACTTCGATCATCCTGATGCGTTTGACTGGGAATTATTAAAAAAACATCTATTGATGCTTAGAGATGGCAAATCAATCAAGTCACCACATTATGATTTCAAGACGAACAAGCGACTTAAAACTTCAAGCGTTGTGAAGGCCACCAGAGTTGTCTTGTTTGAAGGTATTTTTAGCCTTTACCAGGAAGATATTCGAAAACTTTGTGACATCACAGCTTTCCTGCATGTGGAAGCAGATATCCGTTTCATTCGTCGTTTGCATCGAGATGTTGAAGAACGCGGTCGCTCGCTCGATTCAGTAATCACTCAATACTATGAGACTGTAAGACCTATGTATCAAAAGTATTTAGATCCGCAGAGGCAATACGCTGATTTCATCGTGGGTGAAGAAACTGATATTGCGGCCAGCATTTTAGCAGCTAAAGTTTCTGAACTGATGAAAGCTCAGACTAAAACAAAAAAGAGAAGGTCATAAATGTCACAGCCTCTATTAACAATTACTCCTGTTGGTGGTGTCGGACAAATCGGCTCCAATATGACTTTAGTACAAGGGGCGAATGATACTATTCTCATCGATGCGGGAATACTTTTTCCCTATGAAGACTTTTTTGATATCGATTATCTGATTCCAGATTTAAGTACTATTCCGGTACCGACTCATCTAATTATAACCCATGGTCACGAGGATCATATTGGTGCCGTTTTACACGTTGTAAAAAAGTTTCCCAACATTGTTGTTCTGGCTTCACCATTTGCCGCTGATTTGATCAGAAAAAAATTAGAATTTAATCACAGTCCTCATCCGATTACAGTTTATCGCCACCACGATCATCTAGAATTTAAAGATTTCACCATTGATCCTATTCACGTCAACCATTCGATTCCAGAAACTGTTGGGTTGTTAGTAAAAGACCGTAGCGAAAAGTGTGGATTCTTTTTTATTTCAGATTTCAAAATTGACCATCGTACTACTTATGAGCGTCCGTTTGATTTTGAAAAATTAATTAAACGCTCTCAAAAGCTAGAACGAAAAATTCTGCTTGTTGATAGTACGAACATTATGAGCTCACAGCATGAAACGCCTTCGGAACAAGATCTCATTCCTGTTTTTGATGAGCTTTTTGAAAAAGCAGAAGCCCGAATTTTCATTACATGCTTTTCTTCCAATATCCATCGTCTGATGACTTTTGTGAAGCTCTGTAAAAAGCATGGGAAAAAATTAATTCCTCATGGCCGATCGATGATCAGCTATCTCAATACTGCGAATGAATTAGGAATGATTCCTGATTACCAATCCGTCGTTACGATGTCGGAATCTCTAACTGGCAATGAAGATCATGTTGTCGTTCTTCTCTCCGGGTGTCAGGGTGATTTCCGTGGGACTTTCCGCAGATACTGTGTGGGCGAAGATTCTCAATTTAAACCCAGACCAACAGATACTGTTCTTATGAGTTCTAAAGCGATTCCTGGTAATGAGAAAAAAATATCTCTCCTCGTTAACAAACTTTCTGAAGTTGGCTGCAAGGTGGTCACCGCTTCTGATCGACTCATTCACGTTTCAGGCCATCCAGGAAGAAAAGATCTTTTAGAGTTGTACCAAAAATTTCAACCTACCGACATTATCCCTATTCATGGTGAAAGTTATTTCATTCGAGAGCATATTGCACATATCAAAGAAGTTTTTCCAGCTTCGACGACCCACTACTTACTCAATCATGATCAATTGATTATTGATCAAAATTTAAAGTTAAAAGTAGTTCAAGGTGAAAAGCTTGAACCTATTATCATTCATGGGAAAGGTCTGGTTCTAGAAAGAGAAAAGGTAAGTGAACGCAGAAAACTTGCATGCAATGGTTCTGTTTTTGTTTCAATTCGCATGGGTGTGAATTCATCACGAATTGAAAAAATGACTTACGATTTTATGGGTCTTCCCCAAATGGTGAGTGAAAACAAAGATCGCTTTCAAAAATTTCTTGAAGGATATTGTTCACAGTTAAATTTCAAAGATATGGACAAGGCCAAAGAAGAATTGAGAGTCGGCATTAGAAGACATTTTGATCAAATCTTAGGTTATAAGCCAATGACAACGGTGCATATTCTATGAATGAATTTTTTCAAAGCCATTTAGTAACAATTATTTTATTTCTTTTATTCATCATCTTGTTGCTCATAGGAATTATTGGATTTGTTTTAGTTAAACTTCTCATGCAAAACAAACCAACTCCTGCTTCTGCTCCTGCTCAGGTCATTCAGCAAAAAGAACCTGAACCAAAACCTGCTGTTAAAAAAGTATCCGAAGAACATATCGTTGAGAAATTCTATTGCAGCAATCATCCAGATGCTCAATCGGTTGGTGGTTGTCTTATTTGTGAGGATGTTTTCTGTGAAAACTGCTTAATCGAGCATGATGGACTTTATTTCTGCAAGGAACACTTCAGAGTTTTTGCAAATAATAAATGGAAGCAGATTACAGACGTAAAAACGACTCCTGACACGCCAATTGATGGCCTATATGTTTATCACTTTAAAAGAAAATTGTGGAAAGAAGAAAACATGCCAAGTTTCATCCTCACCCATTACAAGATCAACATTGAAAATGATTTTATCGAATCGTTTGTGCAGTTAAATGTGATTGAGAGTGAAGCAGATAGGTTAGAAGCGGAAATCAAAAAATATCAGGCCCAGCTTTAAGCCGGGCCCGATTAGCAAATTATAAATCTAAATTCTTATTTTCTCTGATAACTGGTCTTTGCTCAGTCTTCTCTTCTTTACGAAGGTATGAAGGAGTATCGAATTCATCTTCATCAAAGTTAATGAATCCTAATTTTTCAGCAATCGACTTA
>CBIHOP010000146.1:0-7944 GCA_966211385.1 uncultured Bacteriovorax sp. | reverse complement strand
CCATAACGAGAGGAAAGTTCCATGGAATAATTTGAGCGCAAACACCAATCGGTGCGTACTGACGAGAATTGATTGAAAAACCTGCGCGTGAAGCGTTTTCGTCGGCAACTTCAAGCTTTAAATCTTTTGCAACTTTTGCCATGACTTTGAAAAACGATGCTGTGTTGTGAACGTCAGCTTTTGCTTTTCTAAGAGTTGAACCAGAATCGCGTACTTCGATTTCTACTAATTCTTTAGAGCGCTCTTTCATTTTTTCAGCGATTTTTAGAAGAATATTTGCACGATCAACCTGAGACATGTTTTTCCAGGCAGGATTGTAGAAAGCGTCTCTGGCCGCCACGACAGCGCGATCAACGTCTGCAGTAGAAGGAACATGATATTTTGCAACTTCTAATCCTGTTGATGGATCAAAGCTTGTTTTGATTGTTTTATCGCTTGAATCAACAAACGTATTATTAATAAAGAGTTTCACTTCCATTAATAGTCTCCTCTGAAAGAATAGATGCTGTGTATGATTTTCTTAATTGTTCTTCGTGAGTTGGCAGCAGATGGCCTTTGCGTGAACACATGAGATTGTTCACATCGATTTCGTAATAGATCATGGCCTGTTCTTGAGTGTCGTAGAATTCGAGGTAACAATC
Organism: uncultured Bacteriovorax sp.; assembly: GCA_966211385.1. Classification (GTDB taxonomy): domain Bacteria; phylum Bdellovibrionota; class Bacteriovoracia; order Bacteriovoracales; family Bacteriovoracaceae; genus Bacteriovorax. The sequence goes on along the minus strand of CBIHOP010000146.1, from coordinate 7,303 downwards.
TTCAAATCCTAAGACATGGCCGTATTCGTGTCTGATCGTCCATTTTTGATCGTTACTTTCGATTGGATATTCCGCTTCCATAGTAATGAGATTTCCACCAATGCCGTTTACATTGGCCGTAACACCTTCTTTGAACTGAATGCGGGGAATGTCTCTTGTCGTTTGAAAATAATTGATCTGCATATTAAATGATGATGTTTTCCATTCATCTTCAACATTTTCCTTTAACCACGATTGAACATCGGCCCTTTCCGGAGTTTGAAAAGGGGAGATCAATTTAGTTTTATCTTCATTCCAATAAATTTCGGGCCTCGTCTTTTTAATTGTATAAAAAAGATCATTCATCTTTTTTCCGTATTTTTCAAAACGAGTAAAAAAGCTGTAAAGGCGAGCGCGGGGTATATGTTTGTTCAATTCTTCCTGGCAGTCTTTTGAATCAAATTCTCCGTTTCTACATAGCCCCAATAACCACAGTCTAAGTTTAGTTTGTTCTTCAACAGGGAGATTAGAGTAGTCATTGAGTTTCTGTTCAAGGTTTGGAGTATTTTTTAAAAAATGATAACCGCGAACATCAAACATAGCGCGATTAATATACCAACTCATCCAGTTGCGAGAACTCGCCCATCTGATTGTTGATTGATAAATGCGATCGAGTGTTCTTAATGTTTTTAAAAAATCTTGATCAGCAACTGGGGCCTCTGTCGGAAAATCTACATTTGAAGCAAGAACATCTGTTAAAACCGAAGGACTCTCGGCCAGAAACTTCTTATAACGTTCCATCAGGATAGCTGTAGAAGTTTTTAGGGGCTGATCCATCGGAATGCCACCTGTACTACTTGGACTTGAGAGATCGAGTTGATTGTCAGATGAGCGATGTGCATTCACGACTGTTAACCATGCACTTGCTCTTTTTCCAACGGTCAAAAGAAATTTAATGTCTGCATCTTCACTAGACTTTAGTTCTTTATCGAAGAGTTTTTCAATCTTCATGGTGTGCAGACGATTGAAACGAAGTCCTTCAGGTCCAATGTGAGGGGGAGCAATTGTGGCCTCTGCGGTTAAGCAGAAAAAAAGTGTCAGCAAAAAGACTCTCATTACTGACAATTCCTGAAGCTAACGGCAATTCCCTGGCCTACACCAATACACATTGTCGCAAGACCTTCTTTAATATTTTTATTTTTCTTCATTTGGTGAGCAAGAGTTGTCACGATTCTTGTTCCAGAACTTCCAAGAGCGTGTCCAATAGCAATGGCCCCACCATTCAAGTTAACTTTATTGGCATCTAACTCAAGACCTTTGATACAGCCGAGAGATTGAGCGGCAAAAGCTTCGTTCAATTCAATTGAATCAAAGTCAGAAACTTTTTTACCTGTTTTCTTCATAAGAACTTTAACCGCTTCCACGGGGCCAAGTCCCATGGTATTCGGATGCAATCCGCGTACTGCAGCTCCCGTCACTTCCATCATAGGTGTGAGTTTGTGCGTTTTTAAAAATTCTTCAGAAACAATCATGAGTCCAGAAGCACCGTCATTCATCGGGCTTGAGTTGCCAGCTGTTACGGTTCCTTCTTTTCTGAAAACAGGTTTTAATTTTGAAAGTGCATCCATCGTTGTGTCAGCACGAACACACTCATCTTTTGAAAAAACATATGAATCTTTTTTCAGCTCAACTGTATAAGGAAGAACTTCATCGTTGAAGTCTCCACGTTCCCAAGCAGCAGCGGCTTTTTGGTGCGATTTAAGTGCGAATTGATCTTGTTCTTCACGTGAGATTTTATAGAGAGAAGCTACTTCTTCAGCCGTTTCTCCCATACCTAAGAGAGGAAACATTTTTTCCATTTTAGGGTTGATGAATCTCCAGCCAAAAGTTGTGTCATACATTTTTTGCTCACGATCGTAAGGTCCCGCTGCTTTTGAAAAAGCAAACGGTGCTCTTGTCATCGATTCTGCTCCACCAATGACTAAACAGTCTGCAAGTCCAGATTGAATGCGAGCATAACCATCAATCAGCGCATCTAGTGATGATCCACATAGACGATTTACAGTTGTACCTGGAACTTCTAATGGATAGCCTGCGAGAATAAGCGACATACGTGCAATGTTTCTGTTGTCTTCACCCGCCTGATTCGCGCAACCAACGATGACATCTTCAATGAGGGCCGGATCAAAAGTTAAATCTTTTTTGAGGTCGGCAAGAACGTGAGCGAGTAAATCGTCCACGCGGGCCGGGGCCAGCTTTCCAGCAAGTTTTCCGATTGCAGTTCTTTTAGCATTTACAATAAATGTTCTTCTCATAATGTACCTGTTAATGATTTTAGTTTTAGTTCTTTTGAAACTCGATAGCGCGAGTCTTCCGTAATCTCATGCAGCTCTTGTAAAAGTTCGCAGACATGAGCGAGACCAATTTTTTCTCCCCATTCAATGGGACCTAGTGGATAATTCACTCCATTTTTCATGGCAAGATCAATGGCGGATGGAGTTGCTAATCCTTCATCGAGAGCGAAATAGGCTTCGTTGATAATCATAGCAATAGTGCGCGGGTAGTGAAACGCAACGTGAAGATCTTTATGCAGAATGCCTGTTTTATCCAGTGATCCAATAAAAGTTGTTATCAATTCAGTTGAATCTGCTACAGCATTTTCGCTGTATTTATTGATGGCAAACTCAATGGCATTAGTCGGTGATTGAAAAAGTAGTGAAACGGCACCAATGACGTGTGGGCACGTTTTAAAAATGTAATCTCCCCAGCAAAGGGTGAGATCTGAAACAATCTTAGCTTTGGTTGTTCGGCTCAATTCTTTTAAAAGAAGCAATTTCTTTTTTGTTCTCAGAATGCTGAGGTCAATGATGAGTTCAGGTGTATCAAAACTAGCAAGAGCTTCATCTATAGATTTCACTTCCCATTTTGCTTTGACAGCAGAATAGAGCGGATGATTTTTTTCGATGATAATCATTGGAGCATTATTAGTGTTATTGATCATAAGAGTAGAACCCCTTATTTGTTTTTTTACCCAGGCGATTGGCATTCACCATGTCTTTTTGCAATCGGTGAGGCTTAAAGCGTGGTTCATCAAAAAACGCGCGATAAACTGATTCCGTTACACTTAAATTGACATCAATACCAATCAGGTCCATTAATTCGAACGGCCCCATTTTGAATCCGCCGACTTTTTTTAAAACTTCGTCGAGTTCTTTGATTTTTTCCAGGTTATAATTTTCAACTGCTCTGAGAGCTTCACCGTAAAAGTTTCTTGCGACTCTGTTGACGATGAATCCAGGAGCATCTGAACACAAACAGGCAACTTTTCCTTTCTGATTAAACCAATCAAAGAGAGATTGCGAGATTGTTGTATCCGTTTCAAGACCGTTGATAACTTCAACAAGTTTCATAATCGTCGCGGGATTAAAAAAGTGCAGACCTAAAAAGTTTTTCTTGCGAGAAGCGCTTAAATCACGAGCAAGTTCTGTAATCGGAAACGATGATGTGTTGGAAGCAAGGATTGTCTTCGCATCCATCATCTCATCGAGCTTTTTGAAAAGATCAGTTTTGATTTTTTTATCTTCAATGATCGCTTCAACGACGAGATCGCAATGCTTATTAATCTCTTCGAGTTTTTTTACATTGAGTTTTGGTTTCATGGCCACTACAGCGGAAGCATCAAGTTTACCTTTAGCAACCAGTGCATCCAAACCAGCTAAGATCTTTTCACGGCTTTTAAGCGCAAAATCATAATTGGCATCAACCATTTCGACAGAGAGGTTCTGCTGCAGGAACCATTGTGCAATTCCTTGCCCCATAGTTCCTGTTCCTATCACTACAACGTTTTCGATTTTCATTTATTGCGCCAATTTTTTCTCACGTTGCGGTTGATCTTCTTCACGGTAAACCGGAAGAGTTAATCCAACTTCATTACACATATCCTGAATTTCTTTGACGAAGACTTCGCGGATTTGTCCGTTCGTTCTCTGTTTTAATCCTAGGTTTACGTAAAGGTCGTTGCTCGCACCTTGAGTAGATCCGAAAACGTTCATTACACGCGGCCACCATAAGTTTAAACGCTCTTGCAGAAAATCTTTTTGTTCAGGATCTTTAGCAAGAATCTTAACCCACTTATCTCCGTGAGCTAAGTGCATAACTTCTTCTTTATAAATTCCTTCAATGGCCTTTTTCCAAGGCATATAGCTTGAGTTGAATGTGTCTTGAAGTTGGTGTCCAGCAGCTCTATCCATTAAGAAGTTGAAAAGAATGTAGTCTGTCCAATACTTGATGTCGTAGTAGAAAATGTTTACACGGTAATCATCTTTTAATCTCTTGAATCCAATGTTCACTTTATCTTCTTCAAGTTTGTAACCAAGCTCTTTTGCTTCTGTGTGAGCTTTTGTATTTTGTCCTAATTCGTCTAATAAACGATAAATAACAGACGCATGTCTCATTTCATCTTTTACCATTTGAGCAACAATGACTTTTTCTTGAAGTGTTGGAGCTTTTTCAATCCAAGGCATGTATCCAAGAGCTCCAGAATATTCTGAATCACCTTGCATCCAAAGAAGATTTAATAAATGTTTGCGGTAGAACGCAGGCATATCGTCTTCTGCTTCGAAAGTTCTGCCGTTTTTGATGTCGGCGAATAGTTTTAGTTCTTCTGCTGAGTAAGTATGTGCTGTCATAAGACCTCCAATTAGTGACCTTTAAAATTTGGTTCGCGTTTTTCTAGAAATGCACTCAGACCTTCTTTGTAATCATTGCTGTTACCAAGTAAGCGCTGAACGTATGTTTCTCTTTCCATTGATTTTTCAAAAGTTGAATCAAGTGATGCTTTGATATTTTTTTTGATCATTTCAGATGAAAGAGGTGAGAGTTTATTGATGGCCATGGCGAATTCCGTGGCCGCATTCATCGGCTCATCGGCAAGTTTATTGATGAGACCTGCTGTATGCAGTTCTTCACTTGTAAGGGCCGAACCCATCAAGAAAAATTCCATTGTTTTCTGGTATCCAAGTGCGCGGGTAAAAATATAGGTTGAACCTGCATCAGGAGCGAGTCCCAATTTTGAAAAAGCTCCAACAAATTTTACACCTGGTTTTGAAACGATGATATCGCATGCGATGGCCACTGAAATACCGGCGCCAGCGCAAACTCCGTTCACACAACCAATCACAATTTTTTTAGAGTCGCGAATGGCATTGATCAGTGGATTCCATTCAGTCATAAGTGTGTGACCGAGATCAACGCCACCGTTCGTTGCCTGCACATTGCGATCATTGAGATCTTGACCTGTACAGAAAGCTTTCCCTTCACCATTTAAAATGATGGAATGAACGTTTGGACTTTTGTTGGCCTCTCGAATGGCGGAAACAATTTCCATTTTTGCTTCAGCATTAAGAGCATTGTAGAGCTCCGGACGATTCATGCTAATGATGGCCGTTCTATTTTCTTCTGTGTATTTGATAAATTTAAACTGAGACATGGCTAATTTCCTTTGTACTCTGGAGATCGTTTATCCAAGAAAGCTTTCATGCCTTCTTTTTGATCAGCAGAAGAAAAAGTAAGATAGAAATTTCTGCGTTCGAAATCCATTCCATCTTTCAATGTCATTTCAAAAGATTTGTTAACAGCTTCTTTGGCCAGTCGGACAGCAACTGGCGCGCGATCAGCGATTGTTTTAGCTAGCTCAAACGTCTCTTGAAGAAGTGTAGGAGCGGGAACAACTTTCGCTACTAATCCCCAATCGTAAGCCGTCTCAGCATCAATCATGTCACCAGTGAGTACCATCATCATCGCTTTTGATTTACCAATCGCACGTGTGAGTCTTTGCGTTCCTCCAGCTCCAGGAATTGTTCCAATTTTAATCTCTGGTTGAGAAAATTTTGCATCATCACCGGCGATGATGAGATCGCATGACATTGCTAGCTCACAGCCACCACCAAGTGCGAAGCCATTCACGGCAGCGATAATTGGTTTTGTAATCAAACGAAGCATTTCCCAAGTTCTGAAGCGCTGATCGTTGATTTGATCCACTGGAGTCGCTGTCACCATTTGAGCAATGTCTGCTCCAGCGGCAAAAGCTCTTTCATTTCCAGTGAGCATGATGACACGCACGTCGGGATTTTTATCAAGAGAAAGAAAACAATCAACAAGCTCTTGCATAAGATCCGTCGAAAGAGCGTTGAGTACTTTGGGACGGTTCAAACGCACGAGTGCGATATGTTTATTGTCTCGGTAAGGGTATTCAAGCAGGATGTTTTCCATGCTTAGGCCTTAACCACTTCTTCTTCAGCGAAGTGAACTGATACGATGTCTTTGTAATTTGTGAAAGCGTCTTTTCCTGCGGCCATGTTTTCTGGCGAGGCCATAGCTGTTTTAAAATCTTCTTTTGAAGCAAAACAAAGTTCAGCGATGAGGTGAAGATCACTTGCACCACGAGGCCCACCAGTCACTTTTGTGAAACGGAATTCTTTAACGAGCGGAACTTTTCTAGCAATTTCTTTATGTGAACGGTACCAGTCTTCGAAAGAGTTAACATCAGCTGGAGTTTTATAAATAGCAATCATCTTGTACATCTAGATTTCCTTGGTAAAATGTCAGTCAAAAGTTGTGAAATTGTAGCACTAGTCATTCGACTAAAGCAAAGAGGGAATCGCATGGAAAAGTTGCAAATCTTAGAAGTTTTTTTGGTCGCTTTTGTGGCCCTTTCCCATGTGGGATTTCTTGTACTGGAAATGTTTCTTTGGCAGACACCGAAAGGACAAAAAATATTCAAAATTGACGCTGAGTTCGCTAAAAAAAGCGCGACTTTGGCCGCCAATCAAGGACTCTACAATGGTTTTCTTGCCGCAGGACTGATTTGGGGACTTATTGTTGGAGGAGCTGAAGGCCATCACATTAAAATATTTTTTCTTACGTGTGTTGTCATAGCTGGTGTCTATGGTGGATTCACGGCGAGTAAAAACATTTTCAAAGTTCAGGCCTTGCCCGGTTTTCTTGCTCTAATGGCAGTTACTTTTTTTTAAAATTCTTCGCAGAGAAATTCACCTTCAGGAATTTTACTTTCGAGTGAACGATACAAAATAGGGTAGCCAATTTCATCGATGCCCACATCGATTTTGATGAAATAGCGAACTTTAAAATCACTACGTCCATCACTCACAGTCATTCGATAGCCGACAGAAAAGTTGGCTTCATGTTTTGATTGATAAATTTCGTTTGTAAGAGTGAGTGAATTGCTTCCGTCGAATGTAAAATTCATGAGCTTCACAAAATTCGCCACCGCTTTTAATTCTGGAGAACGAAGATCTCTGAAATC
>CBIHOP010000145.1:0-7969 GCA_966211385.1 uncultured Bacteriovorax sp. | reverse complement strand
GACCCAGATGGTTCAAATGAATTTGTATATAGACAAATGCCAGATTTGAATGTGATGGCAATAGAGATAACGGATGAAGATATAAGAGAACAAAGGGAAACTTTTGAAACTGATGATATCGATTTTTCTCTAAATAGATTATTCGAAGCTAGGGATGGTAAATTTGTATATGAAAGTGCTGTGGATCATTTTATAAGCGGATTGACCTTCTCAGGTCATGAAGCGAGATCTATTAGTGTTTTTGGAAAACTAGGTGAAAATTTAGGATGCCCTACTAAAAGACATTCAGTTTGGTGGCTAAATCGAGTTGAATCTATAGCAGCATTAATTGAGAAGTTAAATGCACATCCTTACTTTTGCAATTTTACACTTATTAATGCCTCTGGTACTGACCAAGGAAAGGACGACGATGAAAGTATCTTGGCCAGAGAAAAATCTGCAGTTCAAAATGCAATTAAAGAATCTGAAAGAAATCCCCTTAAACTGGGAACGATAACACTTTCTTGCGGAAGATTTCTTACAGGGATTACAATAAAAGAATGGGACAGTATCCTCATCCTGAATGATATAAAATCCGCAGAGTCATATTATCAAGCAATTTTTCGAGTACAGTCTGCTTGGTTTGATTACAAATCAAAAATTATTAGTAAGCCAACAGCTTGGGTTTTTGATTTTGCAATTACAAGATGTCTACAGGTTACTTATGAGTGCGCTAGTAATTTAGCTGATCAGATTGATCAGCAAGAGAGCTTTGAACAATCAGTTGATATTCATAAAAACAATTTAGACATAGTTACTGAAGGACTTTGTGATACTTTATCAATCAAACGATTCTATGAGGGAAGCCTTGTAAGTACCCCTACTACGGCTAAAGATATTTTTGAGGTTCTTAATCATGAAGGATCCAGAGTAGCACTTGCTCGAAGAATAACTTCAAATGTATTGGTTAATTTTGGGAGTCTGAGACTCTTAGAGGAGCATCCTCACCTAATTGAAATTCTAAAAAAAGTTAAAGGGTATCGAACCCAAGATGTTGGTAGTATCTCTACAGAAGAGCTTATTAAAATAGGGAGGGATGCTACTAAGCTTGAAGATTTGAAAGAAGATCCAAGTCTTACAGAAGACGAGAAAGAAGATATTATTGACGACTTTGTAGAAAAAGAACAAGACAAGGAAAGGCAGAATCAAAAAAAATGGTATGCAACTCAAATTAAGAGATTGGCGATATGTATGGCAGATTTCATTTATATGACTTATCAAAGAGAATATAATATCGATGATGTAATTCAGACAAAGTCTCCAGAATTTTTTGAAGTTATGACAGGTATTTCCAAAGATGATTTTGAAGAACTTTGCAACAAAGGTTTCATGAACCGATTTGCATTAAATAGAATTGTCAGAGAGTTTAGAGATCAAGAAACGACGTCTCTGGAACCAGAAGTTTATATTTTTGAAAATCTAAAAAAATGGGCATCCTGAGATATTTGAATTTTGTATCTCATTGTAGTTTCTTTGAATGAAAATACACTAAAAAATAAATAGTTAGGTTGGTTTCATCATCTCCACCATCGTCTTTGTAGGCACTCTAATTCCTCGAAATGAATCATGATCTACACGCTAAAAAAGAGCGTGTAGCAGAAATTTGGCAAGTTTTTCAGTATCAAGAAAATCAAGCTTATTCTATTTTTATTTATTCCGATATGAATTAACAAAATTTTAAAAAGAGACAATAGAATGCCTAAAAGAATTGAGAAAATCACTATTGAGAATATTAGAGGAATAAACTCACGAAATTTAGAATTCGAAGAATTTTATGAGAATAGACTAAATATTCTCGTCGCACCTAATGGATTTGGAAAAACTTCATTTGCTATTGCCTTTGATAGTTTAAATCAATTTAGATTAACACTTCAAGATGATGAGTTTTTCAATGGAAATTCATCATTGAATCCTAAACTCATAGTTCAGGTTTTTGATGGAGCAAACCTAAGTAGCTACCAAGCTGATCGTGATGGGAATGAGATTTCTCGGAATTTTGATATTTCCGTTTTGAAGCCAAGGTTAATCTCAAAGACCAAGCAAGGTTACGGGAATATCAGGGCAACATCACAGATTGCTCACGAAAAAATGACACTCGTGACTTCAATTCCTGAAAATATTTCTTTTGAGTATAGTAAATCAGAAATGAAGAAAATTTTTAGTAATCATAAATTAGCCGTAAAAGACATAAAGGAACTTTTAAAAGAAAACGATAGGTTGATGTTGTGGCTATTACATAATCCAAATATATCGAAGATGGATCAAGCCAGAGTTACAAATCTTTTAGCCGAGATACTAAACACGAATAACCAAACCATTAACTTAAATTCTTTTAAACAGAAAATTGGTACATTGGCTTTTGTTAAAGAAATCTATGAATACTTTGCACCTCTTTATCCTTTGTTTTCTGAAGAGGAATTAATTATTTCATTTTATCAAATTATTAAAATATGCAATCAAGATAAAAATATTTTTTTGGCTTACATAAGAAGAGAGCTTTATAAGTGTTGGAAAAATAGAATTCAAAATACCTTAAAGACATTTAATTCTACAAATTTAAGTATAATTTCAGTAACTGAGACAGGCGGAGAACTAGAGTTTTCATTTGAAAATATAAAACAAATATCAAATGGGCAAAGAGATATTATTAGTTTTATCGCTCAACTGTACCGTACGGAATATAAGCTATTGTATACTTCCAAAAGGCAAGACTCAATCATCATCATTGATGAAATTTTTGATTATTTAGATGATGCAAATATTGTTACGTGCCAGTATTTTTTGAGCAAGTTTATTCAGAGTTTTGAACATTTTGGGAAAAATATTTTCCCTATAATCTTAACTCACTTAGCTCCAAAAGAGTTTGATAGTTATCGATTAAAGAAAGTGAAACATCATTTTTTAGAAAAACGTACTTCGGATCATAAAAATCACAATCTAAGAAAAATGATAAAAGCTAGAAGTGATAGATTCATTTCCGACGCTGATGAAGAAAAAATATCAAAATATTTTTTGCATTTTCATCCTGACATCGTAATCAATTTACCATCAGTTGGCTTAGTGTCTTTATCTGATAATCAAGCATTTTATTCTGTAAATCATCGAGAATTAACGAATTATTTATGTAATACTGGGAATTATGATCCATTTTCGATTTGCGCATCCATTAGAATCAAGATTGAACACTACATCTACACCAAATTAAATTCTACTCAACAAGCGCAATTTCTCAGGGAGAAAGGAACAAATAACAAGCTTGAGTTTGCGAGTAGTAATGGAGTTGATGTTCCCGAAATTTTTTATCTGCTTGGTGTAATTTATAATGAGGCACTTCATGCGAAGGAAAATCAATTTAAATATATTGAAAGTAAAATAGACTACAATCTTAAAAATGGTACAATTAAAAATTTGATTAATGAAGCAGTTTTAATAATTACTTAAAAATGAAAATTCATGAGTGAGATGCCAGCACATTTTTCAGCTGTCTGAAAATTCTGCTGGTAACCTGGTGTCGTTTAATAGTTAAAGTTAAGGTTAATATTTATGAAAGATAGTGTATTTCGATTATTAGAGCTGGTCTTGAAGGGTGGTTTTGGAATTCTTTTCGTTCGAATAATTGTATCAAATATAAACGAAGTATTCACTAAACGTTCAAGAGAAATTCAAGTAAGAAAAATGCTCAAGCATGAAATAGATAAGAACTTAAAATCAATTGAATCCTTTTTAAATTCACTTGATGGTGTCATTGTCAGAAATAAAACGATTACTAATAATTCTTATATGTGTGTAAGTAATGCTTCGGCCACAAGTGATCTAGTTTTCAGAAATAATTATAATGAAATTTTTAAAGCATTTGAAAAATATTCTAAAGGATCCATGGTAGATTTGACGGAGGTTTATACCATAATTTCAAATTATGAAATTTTGTTGAATTCTTATAGAGAACTTTATCTAGGTTTTAATGCAATTACTCATAGAACAGATCCAAATATTAAATTTAAAAACATTGCTTTAGATTTTGGATTATCTTCGTATGGAGTAAGCCTTAATAATGTTAACAATGCTCTTGCATTAATAAATGATGGGAAATGGTATTGGAAGGTTTTTAAAAATTACCAAGTTCATAAATTTTTTGCAGTACTTTTTGGGTTGTTATTCATTAATATACCTTCTAGAGAAGAGTTAGCATAACTAAAGCTCCAGCATACTTTTAGGAAAACCTTGAAGTCCGATAAGTGTGTTGAAACCCAATATTGTTTTCAAAATCATAGATGAAAACATGGAAGCAAATTTTTGAAGTGTTTCAAATAAATGCACACTGCGAACACAGAATCTGAATGATAAAATGACACGGAATCGCCGTCGTTTATCTTCATATGCTAGTCAAACTAAGATGCATCTTTAATCACAATTCTCCCAATTAAAAGCCTATGCTTTATTTAATTGAGTTCCAACTGACTTTACGGGACTATGTGTAACCAATTAGTGTGCAGGTGCCTTCTGATACTGAGTTAAGCCTATCAAGCTAATTCCTTTAAAGTCTGTATTCAATTAATGTGAAACTGAAAATTAGGAAAATTGAGATTAATTGGTAAACGACTAGACGAAATTTTAAATTATAATGATAAGTCGGGACATATAATCGAGGATTTTAAAATCCAACACAATTTTTTATTAAACATAACCAATCTTCATGCCGCTAAGAATATAAGCGAGGACATTATGAGAACTAAACTTAAAGTTGAAATTGCAAATTTCGTCTGTACCTATGACAATAATCCACTTCTTTCTCAATTTGAAAGATTTCATAAATCAATTTCGAAGCCTAAGGATATCATATGGTCCAAAGGTGAAACTAAAGCTTATCGTTTCATTCAGGTGAAGTTAGTTAAATTTAAAAATGATATCTTTCTAATTGGCCGTCTGGTGAAAAAAATCACACACACTTCAAGCCAATTATTAAAAGATGACGAAGAGGCACTTGAGAGGAAAGAAGGTAAACTAAAAGATCATCCATCATCGGCGTTCATGTTACGACTTTATGATCATAAACTAGTCATTGTAAAAGAGACACGAAAAGCTCCTGTGAGCTCTGATTTCAAAATTGCGATAACTAAACTTTTGAAGGAGAATGACAAAGAAAATTTTGAACATGAACTTTCGAAATATAAAAAGAAACTTGATAGATTGCGTTTGAATGTTGAAGAAAAGACTGATTTTTTAAATTGGTACTATGCCACTTATCCGAATTTTAATCTAAGCATTACAACCATTGGTTCACCTGATGTTAAAACGATTTTTAAGAATGTTAAATTAATCAACAAATATGTATTGAAAATTCCACACTCAAACGACGAAAATCCTAATGTGAAAAATTCGTTTATGAAAACTTTTTCCAAACAAAGGGTTCTTGCAGGTAGAGATAAAACAACCGACAGTGAGCTATTGTTTAGGGACAAGGAAGGATTGAATAAAGATTTTGTAAAAGACTTAACTAAAAATGCAGGTAGCTCTGGAGGAACTTTTGGATTTCATATGGTTGGTAAAACTAATGACGATGAGAAGGTGAATGTATCTGAAAACGATATAAAGGTGACCTATGAAGTTGAATCTAGTTCTGATTTAAAGACAATTGCAGAAAGAGCAACTTCAAAATTTAATTCCTTAGTTGAAAGTGGCGACGTTACTTTAGCCAAAATGAAAGACGAGGAAGAAATGCGCATGAAAGCAAACAAAATTTACAATGCCTTGGCCGGTTGAAATAAGAGTAGTGATCCATGAGAGATGAATCAAGTTCTGTTTTTAGTATTTGGTGGAATACTAGAACCCATCTAAAACAAAAGGGAAGTTGGAACACTGTCTTGCCTTATGTTATTAGTATGAGCGTTTTTCTCATTGATGTGTGGATTCATCTAAGCTCAAGGTCAATGATCCAAGGAACCGCATCAACTTTGCTTGCATTAAATGGGGGGCTGCTAGGTTTTACAATAGCAGGGTTTGGTATTTTCCAATCTATACCTAGTTCAATATTGAATCATGCAACAACAACTCAAGCGGATGGCTACCCTTGGTCATACTACAAGTTGATGCTGTTAAATTATCTTCACGTTTTGTTTGTAACATTTTTATCAGTTTGCTTTTTAATATTATTTTATTTCGCGAGTTATATACCATTATCGAATTTAACTTTAAAAGTGAACAGAACGAGTGAGTTTTGCCAACATTTAACATTGGTAATTCCTGTAACTAATTTATGTAAAAGTTTTTTGTTATCAGGGATTATTTTTTCTCAATTAATGGTGCTAATTAAATTGAAAATTTTTCTTTTTTGGATATACGACAATTCTTTGATGATGGCTATGGCAACTGCTCAAAAATACCATGAAGAGGATCCTGCTAATTTTGATCCACCTTTTGATCATACTAATGACTAAAATTACATCGGAGAGTATTGGATTTTTTTTTTTAAGTTAGTAAAAGTAGTTTTAACGTACTCTTCGGGACTAAATGCAGCCGGAAAATGTATTGGAACCTTTGACAACATCGCTGAAGAAAATTAATTTTTAATCGAACACCGCCTGATCTTTCATCCCAACCCTCCCCACCAACGGAAGCTTCAAAGCCGGCCGATAAAAATCCACCCCAAACGTAAGCCCAAGAACATTAACTTCAACCCCTTCAGCAAGCCCCACAGTCAACCCAAGCGCACCCAACAAAGAAACTTGCACACCAGTATTACTCTCAGACCACCCAACCAAATCACCATCATCAATCCAATCTTTTCCAATCGCATTCGACGGAAGCTCAATTCCCATTCCGGGAACATTGCGATTGATGTGTGAGATGAAAGTGTTGCTGTTTGGTCCAGGCCACGCTCTGTATTGAGCAGGATAAGGATACGATTTAACCGCAGCTTCAATTTGTGGAATCATGGCTTCTGCTTTTGAGCCGATGTAGCTCGCGATAAGTTCTGGTTTGGCGCCAAACCAATGACGATCGGGAATATCTTTTTCTACTTTGATTGTGCCGAGTCCTCTTTGTGTTCGCCAACCAATCACGTGATAGGTTGTATATTGAGAAGTGAGTTTTTGGTGCCATCATACATTTGGTTTCGCATCTGCACATAGTTTTCTCCTCGAACTTCTCAGGATCTGCTCCTTAAATTCAGAGCGTTTTAATTTGTCTCTTAAATAGTTCACTTCATTTTCATGAATCTTTTCATTTAACCAATTTAGCAGATGCCCATCTTTAAAACCAATTGAATCATGGAGAGGTACTGGAAATTCCCTTCCATACACCAGGGAATATAAACTACTGTAAGGATAATTTTCACATCGAATGGCAAGTTCTGCGCGAATTGGATTTTGATAAACGTAACGGTAGCAATTTAAAAAATAAGTTTGCGATTGAATCAGACACCACTTATAGCGACCGCCAAAAATATGATTTATTCGCCCCGAAGAATCGCGAAGATTTTGGGCCAGCCGTTTGTTAAATTCGTACATGAACTTGTCTAAATTCCCTTCAGGAGTCTTAACAAGCATATGGTAATGGTTGCTCATGAGTACAAAAGAAATCAGCTCGATTCTGTGTTTCTCATTAGCTTCTTTTAAACATTTTTTGGTCAGTTCCCAAACGTCTTCGATGGGAAGTGTGAACCATTCTTTGTTATTGGCCCTGGATGTAACGTGATAGGGTTGTGAGTTTGATCGAATAAGATTTTTTCTTGGCATATACATGAGTATGCAAAGTGAAAAAATCATTCTTGTTTTTAGGTGAGTGTTTTAATTAATGTTTTACGCAAGTGCGAAACAAAAAGTATGGTGGCACCGAAAACGCAAGTGCGAAACAAAAAGTATGGTGGCACCGAAAAACATTTTACTAAGTCGGAAAGATCAGCGGAGTCACACTCTGAACAAGATCCTGCATG
>CBIHOP010000144.1:0-7972 GCA_966211385.1 uncultured Bacteriovorax sp. | reverse complement strand
CAACTTGTAATCACCATCAGGCATTCCTGTTGCCGAAGTAGCATCTGTTACGAAATATAAATTTGGAATACATCGCAAAGCTGTTTTAATCGCACCAGGATGAACATGTTCCAAATCAGGTATGAGCTCAGCATATTGAGCATGCGCAAGGGCAGCTCCAGCAATTCCTGGCGATCGATGATGAAATGAACTCATGGCATTGAAGAGGTGTGTGAAACTTTTCGCTCCTTGCTCGAGGGCAGCAACACCTTGTTCATACGTTCCATTAGTATGGCCAATTTGCACAACTATGTTCATCTTCACTAGTTCAGTGATGATTTCATGATGATTAAATACTTCTGGAGCAAGAGTAATAACTTTAATTGGAAATATATCGTTGAGCTCGTTGATCTCTTTCAATTTAGCTTCTCTTGCAAAGTTGGGTTGTGCACCTAACTTCTGATCGCTGATGAAAGGTCCTTCTAGGTGAACGCCCAACAGCTTGGCGCTTTTTGGATTCGGTTTAAGCGAATATTCTTTAAGGGCCTTGAATGTTTTAATTAAATCTTCGTGAGGAGCCGTCATTGTAGTTGCTAACATTGACGTCGTTCCAAATTGTGAATGAAGCGAAAAAATATTCTTGATTCCGTCGTCGCCTTCCATGAAATCGTGACCAGCGCCACCATGGACATGGAGATCAATAAATCCTGGAACGAGTAATGGAAGAGAAGGAACTTCGTCACCCAGAATATTTATATTTTGAATCTTCTCGTTGAAACTGATTTCAGCAGCTTTAATTTGAGATTGATAAACAATGTTGGTTTTTATCTTATTCATAAAATTAAACCATCATTAAACTGTCGAATTAGATAGAGAGCACCAATAATAGAATCTCCATGAGGTGGACGGTTTCGTTGTTTAATTGTTATTGGCAAATAAGGAATAAGAGCTTCACCTAAACGACCACAAATTGAAAGTGGAAGTAATCCTTTGGGATCGAGAGTAGCAACCATGTTTTCGATTTCTAATCCCGCTTTAGTCAATAATAGTTTTGCTTCAGGGTCTTGAGGAGCCGTTTGAAAAACAAGTGGAGCAAGTTTTGCGAATGCATTCTGTCCTGATTGTCCAAGCCACGTAAGGAAATTTTCAGCATCACCACCGCAAAATTCTAAAACTTTTTTACTTAATTCCCCTGAAGGAGTTCGGTGATCCAACGCTTTTTGAGTAAGTGCACTTGCTTTAAGGCCAAGCCATGCACCACTAGCTTCATCACCAGAGGGAAATCCCCACCCAGAGACTGATACTCTTTCACCTTGAGCATTCATGGCCATGCCGACGCTTCCTGTTCCAACCGCAACAATGACTCCTTCTTTTCCACTGTGAGCTCCAAGAAGAGTCGTGAATCCATCTGTGTCGACAATAATTTTTTTGAATCCTGGATTTCTTAAGTAGAACTCATTTTTCCAGATGACATTGTTCGCTCCTGACAATCCTAATCCAATGGCACATTCAGAAAGCATTGGAACAGGTAGGTTTCCATTATGGAAAGCTCTTGCCAGTGTATCTAAAATAGATCTCCATGCTCGTTCAATTCCTTGTCCAAGGGCAGATGGATCTCCATGCGCAGTTGCCAGAATTTGATGTTTCAAATCAGTCACGATAACTCGAGTTCCCGTTCCGCCGCCATCAACACCAATAAGAAACTTTATAGATTTATCTAGATTAGTCATTATTCAATTTTATGGCCGTACAGAATGTGAGTCAACGAATGGTGTAGAGGAAAGAAGTTGAGCAGAAGAGGCAAGGATAAAGAAGGCAGCAGCAGAGAGCTGCTGCCTTAAGTAATCTTATTCGTTAATTGTCAGAGAATTGTTTGCGCTAAATGAAGGTTGCGCAGTATTGAGAATCGCTGAACGATCCACATTGACATCAATATTAACTTTGAACACATGTTTTTTCTTAGAATTAATTCCGCCAAACAGTTTGGAAAGATCAATTCTTACTTCACCATTTGAGAAAGAAAATTCACCAGGATTTAAAACGCGATCAATAAGTGTTTCATCATCTCTTAGAAACTTTCTTCTTTCAGCAAATAGTTGAAGGCTAAACTGTGATTTAGTTAGATCACCAGTGTTGAAAACAAGTGATTGTCCTTCAACTCTCATGTTTGAGATACCCTTGCTTACAGGAGCTGTGACTTCCGCAGTATTTGCAAAAGTAAGATTGTAAACGAAATCTTGAACTAGTGTATTTCCTTCACGTCTCTCGTTTGCCACTCTCTTTCCAAAAATAAGATGTGATCCGCATGAACCTTCGGCTTTAAGTGAATCACCCACTTGTGTAAATCTCAATTCACAATTGTTTAAATTAATGTCAGCAGACTTATTAACAGTTACGTTCGATTTAACATTATGGCTGAATACTTCATAAGGAACACGAACTGTTTCATAACAAGTATAAGGCACTGTTCTGTAAACTGGTTCAGAATGACAACGGTACACTGGACGAGTTTCACATATTCTTCTCGACATGCGATCTTCGTAACAATAAGTCTCTGGGTAATATTGACAAACATTTCTATAACCATCGAACTCAGTTCTGTAACAAGTTTTTGCTACAGATTCGTTACGATATTCAGTTCTAGTTTGAACAGTGTTGAGCGTAAAGTTAATTTGGGGATCATTGTTTACTAACGGGAGTGAATAACTGTCTGCTGTAGAAGCATTTGCGGATAGCATCGCTGATAGAACGAAACTTAAGGCCAGCATCATTGATTTCATACTCTTTCCTTGGTGGAGTTACTAAAGTTCATCTGTTGTATGAATCCTGTCCGACAAAGTCAATTATCGGGCTACACTAGGGATAATTTACATGTTTAGACAATCCTTTTATGATGGAAGTGTTTAAAAGTGCGTGGGAGAAACTATGATTAAAACATTCTTAATGGCCGGTACATTTTTAATTTCAAATGCTGTATTCGCAGAATTTTTACCCTCAGCATTCAGTTCAAAGTTTGAACAAGAATATGTGAGTACGCTCAAAGGAAAAGTGAAAAAAGGTCATGGAACTATTGATTATAAATATCCAGGCCAAATACGATTCGAAACGACGACACCCAGTCCTGTTGTTTTCACCAGTAATGGTACAAAGGCCTGGTATTATCGCGCACCCTTTATCGAAGGTGAACAAGGTGAAGTGACTGAAATGGCCGCTAAAGATGGAGCTACTGTTTACATCAAATTTTTTGACTCTTTAAAAAAGGGTTTAAGCTCAAATGATTACTACGATGTGAAAGACACAACTCTGACGTTCAAACCAAAAGCTAAAGCGGATTTGGGAATAATTTCTGCGAAACTTTCTTTTAAAAATAATTCACAAAAATTTGAGAATCTTGAAGTCATCGAGCTTACAACTACTGATGGGAAAAATACTAAAATCAAGTTCGTTGATCTTAATACAAATCCAACATTAGGAGCTGATAAGTTTAATTTTGTCATTCCTCCAAATACGAAAAAAGTTAATTAAAAGGAATTTCAAAAAACTTTTTATCTATTTTGAAAGACTCTGCATTTAAAGTTCTTTTGTAAGTAATGTAATTGCGGAAAACGAGCTTTATGTAGTTTCGAGTTTCTTCGTAAGGAATCATTTCAATAAACTCCAGATAATTCCCATTAAATCTTTCTCTTTCCCAAACTGCAATGACATCTGTGCTCGCATTATATGCAGCTACGCTTTGAGCGAACTTACTTGAAAAAATAGCTCTCAATTCACTTAAAAGTACCGTTCCGAGTTCTAAGTTAAGTTGAGGATCGTACAGATCATTAAAGTCACGATAAGGGATTTGATATTTTTTTGAGAGTTCAGATGCTTTTTCCGGAATCATCTGCATTAAGCCGAAAGCATCCGCCCATGAACGAACATTGGGATTGAATGCCGATTCCTGGCGAATAATTGCAAACACCAATGCTTCAGGAACATTGTATTTGTTAGCAAATTGTTTAATTAAATCTTCATAAGGACTAGGGAAGACAACGGATACAAATCTTTCAGTATAAGCATTCCTTTTGCTTAGAGGAAAACTATAGATTTGCCTCATGCCACCTTGATACCATTTAGTTCGCGCGTAGAGTGACATTGCTTTTTCACGTTCAGCAATCGTTTTAAATTGTGGATCAATTTCTTTTAAATAGCGAGACGATAAAAGATCTTCGTCCATGGCTATTAACCAATCAAGGATGACAAATCCTGAAGCATCAGTGCTAATCGTAGTAGGAGCAAGTGGCTGTAGATCTTGCTCCAATTCCATTGCTGCAATCAAACCATAGTAGCCGTATGTATCATCAGCAAAAATCTTCTGTAGAAGAGACTGAGCTTCTTCTGTCTTGTTGATTCGTAAGTATGATTTAGCTTTCCAGAAGAAAAGTTTATTTGTGAAGTTTGGGTTAGTTGATTTTGCCGTAAATTTATCAACATCACTAATAACATCATTGTCTTTTTTCAGAAGGTATTTGTTCCATACAAGCGCCCACTGAATATTTTCAATGAGAGAAGCATCCGTAGGTTTTTGTGCCAGTGCTTTTTGATATCTTTTGATAGCTTCATCAAATTCTTTTACTTCAACATGGAGTGAGCCGTATATCCAATGAATGGTCGCGATTTGATTGGCGTTTCCTTTTTTTGTTAATAGAGCATCTTCTAAAATTTTTCGGGCTTCTTTATTTTGGTGGTCCGTCCAAATCGCGCGAGCATAGTTTATTTTGCCATCAATCCAAGCTTCTTCTAAATCTTTTCGCTCTGGATTTCCTGCAGAAAGGGCCTCAAGCCATTTTTCCATCTCACCTGTTTTTTCCAGAAATGCTTTGAGATCGCGCTCAACTTTAAAGGAAGTTCGGTAAGAGTTATACGTTTTTATTCTTAAAGCAAAATCATATTTGTCTGTAAAAATGATTTCTCTATAAAGCGCTCTCGCTTTTTCAAAAAGACGGTTTGTTTCAAAGTCGCGTGCGACGGAGTAAATGTTTTGTTCATTCACTTCTTTGGAGAACAATGGTGAAACTTCAACAAGTTTGTTGAAATAGAGATTCTGCTTTTCTTCAAGTTTTAGTTTTTCAGCAATGGCCAGGGCGTTTTTTAGAAGTTCAACTTTTTCAGATTGAACTTGTTTGTAATTAACTAGCAAATAAGAAAATTCCGCGATTTCTTTTTCTAATTTATGCTTTGCTGCCATTTTTAGAGAGACTTCATAGAAGGCTTCTTTGAGGTAACTAGGTACACCTGCAGTTTCCCAAATATCTCTTAAGTCAGATGGAGAGTAGTCACAAACCGAAATTGTGTGCATGAGTGCAACGGGATGAATGGGAAATGCTTTTTCATCGGAAACCTCTTCAAAAAGATCGCAGGCCTTCTCTAGATGTCCATTTTCTTTCGCTCTTTGAGCTTCGAGGTAGATTTTCGCTATTTCTTCACTACGATCTTTGGTTGTAAATGAAGAACTACTAGAGGTAATTGAAGATTTAAGTTCATTAAGTCTTTGGTATGAGGGCGTTTTCACCGGACTCAGAGGTTGTGAGCTACATCCAGCGATGAGGACAATGAGAAGCAGTATTTTTTTCATGGAACCCTTATAGGCTTTGATTAATCAAGCAATTTGTACTATCTAGTCACTTCAATTAATTTTTGCATACTTTTGGATATTTTGTGGAATTATCAACAAAACTTTTTAACGACAAAACTGTTTTCTTTACTTCATTGGGTTGTTCAAAAAACCTGGTCGACTCTCAAGTTATGCTTGGATACCTGGGACTTGATGGTTATTCGATAGCCGAAGAACCTTCAGATGCAGAAGTAATCATTGTAAATACTTGTTCGTTTATTGAAGCTTCGAAAAAAGAATCTGTTGATACAATTCTCGATATGGCCGACTATAAAAATCCTGAAAACGGGCGTTGTA
Organism: uncultured Bacteriovorax sp.; assembly: GCA_966211385.1. Taxonomy (GTDB): domain Bacteria; phylum Bdellovibrionota; class Bacteriovoracia; order Bacteriovoracales; family Bacteriovoracaceae; genus Bacteriovorax. Next base: position 2,043 of record CBIHOP010000144.1, on the reverse strand, counting down.
AAGCGTTGGTTATTTCCGGATGTATGGCCCAAAGATATGCTGAACAATTAGAACAGGAACTTCCAGAAGCAGATCTTATTATCGGTACTGGAGAATATAACAAGATCACACTTCTTCTTCGCGCTATGGAAGATGGAAAGCTTGATAAAAAATCATTCGTAGAAATTCCAAAGTTTATTCACACCGAATATGATCCACGTTTAAATACATCGCCGTTCTACACAGCATGGTTGAAAATTTCAGAAGGATGCAATCGCAATTGTACGTTCTGTATTATTCCTAAGCTTCGTGGAAAGTTGAGATCAAGATCAGTTGAGTCTCTTGTTAATGAAGCTAAGAATTTAGCATCATCAGGGGTACGAGAGCTCAATTTGATTTCTCAAGATCTTTCTGACTACGGCGTTGATCTTGATGAGAACAACAAATTGTTCAATCTTCTCTCTGGACTTGAAACTGTGGATGGAATTGATTGGATTCGTTTATTCTATTTTTATCCAGATGAACTTACTGATGAAGTTATCGAGAAAATGGCAACTTCAACAAAAATTTGTAAATATCTCGATATGCCAGTTCAGCATTTTTCAACAAATGTTTTAAAGCGCATGAATCGCAAGATTACAGGTGAAAAAATCCACGAGCGCATTGAAAAAATCCGCTCGCGCATTCCGGGAATTGTTCTTCGTACATCAATCATCGTAGGCTTCCCTGGAGAAACAGAAGAAGATTTCAACCTTCTTCTGGATGGAATTAAAAAAGCTCGTTTTAACCACCTTGGGATTTTCCGTTACTCTGATGAAGAGGGAACACCGGCATTCAAACTTCAGCCAAAAGTCCCGCAAGAAGTGATTGAAGAGCGTTTTGACCGTCTTTATGAAGCTCAAAGAGAAATCGTAAGAGAACTCAACTCGAACCTTTTAAACAGGGTTATACCGGTTTTAATTGAGGGTGAGCATGAGGAAACAGAACTCCTTATTCAAGGACGTTATGAAGGCCAGGCTCCGGACATCGATGGGAAGGTTATCATTAACGATTTAAACGGCCAGAACGTAGAAATCGGTGACCTCGTACATGTCGAAGTCACCGATGTTCTAGATTATGATTTAGTCGGAAAAGTTGTCTCAATTAACTAAGCTTATAAGTTTCCTCTAGGGAATTTGTGTCGGTTTGCTGGAGCAGGATCGGCACAAACTCCACCGTAGTTAGCTGCACCCGTACCAACGTAGTCATCATCCCAGTCAGCGTAGAAGTTAAAATCTTCGCCGAAGTCATCATCACCTGAAGTGTTCATTCTTGCAGGTTCATGAGTATCAATGTTATCAGAAATTTTGAACGTCTCGTTCCAGTCTCTGACGATGATACGAATGCGTGCTTTTGTTCCTTTTGCTGAATCAAGACAGCTGAAAGTATAGTAAGGGCTGTTGTTAGCAAATGGGTGCTCCGTTGAAAGTAGATCTTCTTTATTAATTCGTACCCATTCTGCTGTTTCAGCTTTGTTCGCTTCACAGGCCACAGTGCTGTTTGCAGCTCTAAGGTTAGAGAAGTTTCCTTTATCCAGAGGTGCATTGAATGTTTGAGTCGCTTTAAATCCAGCGGCCGTTGTATAAATTAAGCCTCTGAAACCTTTATCAACATCACTTTCATCAAGAAGATCACGAACAGGTCCATCTATACAAGCTGCAATCTTACCACCGCAAGTAACAGTTACTGAGGATGCAACTTCAATTTCTCCAGGATCAGCCGCATCACCATCAGCAGGAGAGCTTTTGTCAACACCAGTATAGATCGTGTACTTGAAACTTCCAGCATCACAATTTGGCCCACCCGACGTTGTGTAGTTACCAGCGCAAATATCAGCTGTCGGAATATCAGGTCTCGCTTTTGTAATATCTGGTGTATCAGCAGCAACAGCTAATCCCTTATAGACAAAATACTCAGTTGTAATTGGCGTCTGAGTTGGTGGGTATTTGTTGAATGAGAATGGAGTTACGTTTACGAACTCACAAACACCTGGCCCAATACTTGTCTGCAGTTTCATTTTGATAT
>CBIHOP010000143.1:0-7980 GCA_966211385.1 uncultured Bacteriovorax sp. | reverse complement strand
CATTGGAGTTGGAAGCCGAAGGGGTTGTTACATATATTGGTCGAGATAATCTTAGTAAAAGTTTGGAATTCATAAAAAAATGGGCTCCAGAAATTGTTCATATTCATAGAGCAGGAGATGCTGATAGAAGACTTGCAGAAATTCTAAGAGAGCTTAAGAAAATAAATGTGAAGGTTGTTGAAACGAATGTTTTTTCTTTAGCTGATAATTCTGATGATCACATTTTAACTGATATACATATGCATTTGTCTAAATGGTGTTATTGGAAATGGAAAAACTTTCTTAATGTTAAGTCCGTCGGCATTGTGATGCCCTACTTGGTTCTTCCTCAAAATTTTTATCGAGAAACAAATGAGAATATAACATTATCTAAGAAACGACTGGGGTTACCAGAGAATAAATTTATTTTTGGAAGAATAGGGCAGCAGTCACCCGCAAAGTTTCATCCTCAACTCTTTCGAAGTTTCGAAGAACTTTATAATGAACGGCAGGACATTCATTTGTTTATGGTTGGCTTGCCAGAAAAATACCAGCGAGAAATAAAAAACTTAAGGTCATTTAAAGAAGGAGCAATCACATTAGTGAACTCTATTGTTGGAGATGGGAACTTAAGATTAGCTTATAACAGCATGGATTGTTTCTTACACTATTCATCAATAGGTGAAAGTTTTGGAATGGTCTTGGCCGAAGCTCAACTTTGCGAAGTTCCCGTCATAAGCGTGTCAACACCTAAAGCAGATAACAGCCAATTGGAAGTCCTCGTTCATAATCACTCTGCGTTTATTCTAAAAAATCATGATAAATTAAAAGATATAATGAGTAAGTTCGTTTCGGGCGAAATTTCTACAAAAGATTATGGTAAAAATGGAAGGGAACATATTCTCAGAAATTTCACACCAGATAAGTTGATTCCTTTAATGAATTCGCTATTTAAAAAGCTTCTTGCAAAAAATCAGGAACTCACACTTACTTCTCCCTCGTTGAAGGATATTAGAGAATTGCAGGCAATTGGACATGGTGATTATTCCAGTTCCATAAAGTTGTTTTTTCTCCACCCGCGACTTTATTTAACATTTGCAGATTATTATGGAAGATTAAAAAAGCAATTTAAGAAACATGCTTAAGAAAAAAGTACTTCACATTTCTCCAACTTATTTCTCAGAGGATTCTGTCCTGGGCGGAGGAGAACGATTTGCGTGGGAACTAGCAAAGGCCATGGCGAAAGAAGCTGAAGTAACCTTCCTATCGTTTGGAAAAAAAGATTGTGAATACACAGTAGAAGGTGTTCGTTTTATTATAATTAAGCCTTATGGTTATGTTGGTGGAAATATATTGAATCCAATACCTCGAGGAATTTTCAAACACATCATAAGAAATGATATTGTTCACGTTCATCAAATATTTACAGTGCTAACTGAAGTCTCAATTTTAATAACGAAACTCTTGAAAAAATCAATCGTTCTTACCGATCACGGCGGAGGCGGCAGAACATTTTTATTGAAATTCGGCTTGGCTAAACTTGCGGATGCTTTATTGTGCGTTTCTAACTATTCTTCGAACCAGCTCCAGCATCTTCACTCAAAACGTAAGATCATCTGGGGAGGAGTAGACTTAGAAGCCTTTCCACAAGCAACGACTGCAAAAAAAGAAGGCATAGTAACGTGTGGAAGAATTCTTCCCCACAAGGGCCATCATCATCTTATAAATGCCATTGGTGAAAACTCACTCACAATCGTTGGGAGAATTTCCGATAAAGAATATATTAATGAACTAAAAAAATTAGCAGAGGGAAAGAATGTAAAATTCGTTCATGATGCTGATGACAACACGATGAAAGAAATTATTCTTAAATCTCAATTGGCGGTCTTTGCGAGTACAAACAAAGACCAAAAAGGAAAATTGATAAATGGACATCCAGAACTTTTGGGGATTTCGCCTCTTGAATCTATGGCGATGAATGTTCCCACTCTTGTTTCAAATATCGGTGCTTATCCAGAAATCGCTTTAAATGAAAATTTTATTTTTAAGCATGATGATATCAGTGAGCTGGCTGCAAAAATAGAAAAACTTCTGCATACACCTCAACAACCCGATTATTTTCGAAATCATGTGAAGAAAAAATATACTTGGGACTTAACTGCAAAACGATGCCTTTCTATATATAGTGAGTTAGATCAATGAAAATTTTATCAATTGGAAGCGGTAAAACTGAAACGAGACCTAATGTAACTAAACTTGACATTTCACCAGACACTGGTGCCGATGTGATTTGGGATCTTAACCACTATCCGTATCCCTTCGAGCAAGGTGTGTTTGCAGAGATTGAATGTTTAGATGTTATCGAACATGTCGAGAATATTCCCAAGGTAATGCAGGAGTGTCATCGCATTCTTCAAAAAGGTGGCCTCATGAAAATCACAACACCTCATTACTCTTCACCGAATTCATATATTGATCCCACTCATCGTTATCATTTAAGTTTGTTCTCGTTTGATTGTTTTTCTGATCAACATAAATACAGTTATTATTCAGGCGCTAGATTCCAAATTGTCAAAAGACAGCTTACTTTCGAAGGCCCATGGATTCGAAAATACTTACTGACAAAAATAGCGAACGCCAATCCACGATTTTATGAAAAACATTTAGCATGGATATTTCCAGCTTGGTTTATGTATTTTGAACTGAAGTGTTTGAAATAGTTTTATTGGGTGAACACCAAATAAAAAGATTATCGCCCTTTCCAACGAAGGCAAAGAGTGACCAAAGCGCCTTCATTAAGCGGAATCGAAACTTCTTCGATTCAGTTATTCCCCAATGCATGTTCTGATGAGCACTCACTTTAATTGTTTTAAAGTGACAATCTTCTAAAACTCGCTTGAGTGATTGAGGTCCAAATTGCCAGACATGCTGTTCTGGAAGATATCCATACCAAAACCAATTTGACCCTTTGCCTGATTTTCTTTTATTAAGAATATTCAAAATCTGTGGGATTCCACTTTCAGCATTGGGACATACAGCGAGAAATAAACCATCTGGCTTCAGCAGTCTACGAACATGACAACTGAAAGTCTGTAGGTCTGGGATATGTTCAATAACATGATTCATGACGATGACGTCGTAACGATCGGAACCAGCAATGTTCTCAAGTCTTTCTTTTCTCAGGGGAATATTAAATTTCATTCTGCCGTAATCAATTGCAGCTTGATTGAGATCAATTCCCTCAGCATTGTAACCAGCAAGAATAGCTTCATGAACGAGTACGCCAATATTGCAGCCTATATCGAGAAGTTTTCCATTCTTTTTATGAAGCTTTATTTTATCAACGACCACTTGTGAAAAATTTTTACAAAGATCAGTGTTTTTTTCATTGGAACAGGATAAAGAAACATACTCGTATATATCAGTCATGTCTAATATGGGAGTTGGTGAAGTTCTCATCAAACCGCATTGAGAACATCTTAAGATTGAAGCCTTCTGAAATCTTTGAACAAAACGTTGGTCGCGATAGGGAATAGTTTTAACGGCCGATGATTCAGTAGAGCCACAGAAACATTTAATCGTTTGAGGAGTAGATAACATAATTAACCTTGGAATTTTTTGTATTAAATATAATATCAATGATTGATAAAAATTTGTGTTAAAATTTGCTTTAAGATTTTAGAGAGGATTTTTTATGCCCAGACAAACACTCGCAGTTGTTATACCTGTACTCAATGTTGCAGGCTTCATAAAGCCGACCCTTGATTCGATCAAATGGGCCGATGAAGTCATCATTGTTGATATGTTCAGTACAGATAACACCAAAGCTCTTTGTCTCGAATATCCCAATGTAAAATTTTATGAGAACAAAGATTTCATATATGCCAACGTGAATTATGGAATTGAAAAATCAACTTCAGATTGGATCTTACGTCTTGATAGCGATGAAATTGTTACTGAGGAACTAAAAAAAGAAATTGAAGAAAAGGTTCTTAATAATCCTACAAATACGTTCGATGGTTTTGACGCTAGATCTGAAGTGTATTTCATGGGGTATTTGTTAAAGCATGGATTCGGGGGGGAGAACTGGCGAGGAACTCTTTTTAGAAAAGGAAAAGCTTCTTATGCTGCAAGATCTGAACACGAAGATCTAAAGAAGGAAGGAAAATGGGGAAGACTGGAAAGTCGCTATCTTCATTACACGAATCAAACAATTTCAAACTGGGTTAACAAGATTAATTACTATTCAGATAAAGATCTCGCGCGATGGGACGCTCAAAAAGATGAACCTATAACAATGGGTAAAGTTCTGTATAGAACAGTTCGCTGGTTTCAGCGACACTACCTCTATCCTCACAAAGCTTGTCTTGATGGTGTACCTGGATTAGTTGTTTCTTTAATCGCTGCTTCTGGTTTAATGATTACTTACTTGAAACAATGGGAAAAACAACAGCGATTGTTAAAAGGTGAAGATGCTTTTCCCAATCATCCCAATGCTCGCTGGGGAAATAAAAAGTAATCACTTCTTCAGGAAAGTATCACGTAATTTTAGCGTAGGCTTTTCGATGAGATAGTAAGAAGCGGAACTAATTAAAAGTGTTAATATGATGAAGATTGTAAATCTAACAAGATCACTGTTATGAGAAAAAATTTTTAAAGATACTTTTACCGTTAAATTATTCCATAAATATATTCCATAAGACCAAATGGCCAAGTAATGAAATATTTTTTGACCCGGAATTCTTTTTAAATCATAACTTCCCACAAGAATTAAAGAGAAAGCGAGAGCTAGCAGTTGAAAGCTTACAGCCACTCTATCGCCTGTATTATAGGGGCCGATATAAAGACATGCTCCAATCAAGAGGATGACTCCCGAGAGAAGAAATGGTTTCTTGTTCTGCAATCCAATCCACTGATCAAAACTTCGTGCTAAAAATAGACCCCAGGCAATTCCGTCTAAATGACCTAAAAAAGAAAAGTGATAATTATAAGCGGCACTTGTAATGTTGAGAGAATCAACACCTATAAGATAAAGCACTAACCGATATGACAATGAAGCAAAACCAGGTAGCAGCCATATATAGGAAGGCGCTTTTCGTAAATTTAATTTAAAAAAAACTAAAGGAAAGAGAATATAGAATTGCTCTTCAATACAAAGTGACCAACTTTGAACAAAATCTTTTGGTTCAAAAAAATTTTGAATAAAAAAGAAAAATTTAAGAGGTTGATCATTAAAGGGAAAACCTGCAAGCGGCTTGAAAACCAGATACACAATCAATACAACATAATACAAAGGCCATGTTCGAAAAAAACGTCTAAGCAGGAAATTCTTTAAAGGATTTTTTTCGTGTCGAATATTGCCAAAAACTTGCCGACCAATAAGAAATCCAGACAAGACAAAAAAAAGATCAACGCCAATCCACCCAAAAGAGAAAATGCGATAAACGAAATCAGGAGCATTGTTCAATAGTTCGGCACTATGGAGTAAAAGCACTGCTAAAATTGCGAATGCTCTTAATACGTCTAGTGAGAGAACTCTTTTTTCGTTCATCATCTATACTTGGTAGAAGTTTTTGAGTGTACGATCCCAAAGGCCTTGCTTACCGTCGTAATAGACTTTTTCAGCTTCATTTGGAGCGAAAGTTTTTTCTTCCTGCCAGATATTTTTTAGTTGATCCATCGTTGTAAGTTCTGCACCAATTGCAGCGGCGAGAGCTGCACCATAGGATGTCGTTTCAATAACTTTTGGTCGAATAATTTTGGTTTCTGAAATTGATGATTGCATTTCCATCAACAAATTATTTTCAACTGCACCACCATCAACTTTTAAAGTAGGAATTGTTAGACCCGTGTCTTTTCTGAACGCTCTTACTAAATCGTTAATTGAAAAAGCGATTCCTTCCAAGGTTGCTCGGGCAAGATGTGTTTGACCCGAATCACGAGTTAAACCAATAATCGTTGCTGTAGCTTCAGCTTTCCAATGAGGAGAGCCAATTCCGCTGAAGTATGGGAAAAGAAGAATGTTTTTTGTTTCATCTAAATTAGAAATTTTTCTCGCCATCGCCTCTATTTCTGAACTTTTGGTGATGAGTTTTAAATTGTCTCGCACCCATTGAACAGCTGCGCCGGCAATATAGCTGGATCCTTCAAGCGCGTAACAACGTTTTCCTTTGTGTTGAAATTCAATCGTTGTGAGCAACCCTGATTGAGACATTAAGAGTTCTTCACCAGTGTTTAAAACAACGAAAGCTCCAGTACCATAAGTGCATTTCATTTCTCCTTTAGTGAATCCTGCTTGACCGAAAAGTGCTGACTGTTGATCTCCCAAAATTCCAGTGATCGGAATTCCATCTGGAAGAAAGCTTAATTTATTCGTTTTGCCAAAGTGTCCGAATGAATCCTCAATTGTTGGAAGATTATTTTTATCAATACCAAAAATAGAAAGTAATTCAGAATCCCATTCACCCGATTTAATATTCATGAGCATTGTGCGAGAAGCGTTGCTTGCGTCTGTTTTATAAGACTGACCAGAAGTCAGTTTATAAAGCAGGAAGCAATCAATAGTTCCAAAACGTAAATCGTCTTTAGCTTTTGCATCCTTTATTTGAGATAGATTATTAAGCATCCAATTCATTTTGGTCGCAGAGAAATAGGGATCAATGGGAAGTCCCGTTTTTTGTTTTATGAGAGGAGCGAGACCCTTTTCATTAAGTTGTGAGCAGAATTCGCTCGTGCGGCGGTCCTGCCAAACAATAGCGTTTGTTAAAGGCCTTCCATCTTTGCTAAATGCGCAGGTCGTTTCCCGTTGGTTTGTAATCCCAATGGAGATAATGGCCTTAGGATCAACATTGTGGCGCTTGATAAGTTCAGAGACAGTGTATTCTACAGTTTGCCAGATATCGTTGAGGTTATGTTCAACCCAAGAAGGTCGTGGGTAAATTTGAGGATACTCTTTATTAACTTTTCCAATAAAAATAAATTTTTCAGCGTCGAGTAAGCACGCAGTTGTTCCTGTCGTACCTTGATCAATAGCGATGATGTACTTCATGTGAATATCCCTCTTAAGGTATTGTGAAATTTCCGTCTGGAACTGAAATAATCCGTATCATTGTTTCCCAACGACCACCAACCATTGTGCGGAAACCTTTTAAAAAGCCAAATGAGATTGTCGTCAACAGGAGCAGAATTAGAATGAATTCTATAAAGGTTTGCCCTTTTTGATTCTGTAAAGGTGGTGCAGGCGCGTGTTTTGACATAGTATAATTCTAATCTAATTGGAGAGCTTGCACATGAAGAAATTTTTACCATGGATTTTATTTGGTTTTGTTTTCAGTGGTGTCATCATTTGGCAAATTGGAATAAGCAAGTTTGGTAATCAAGTAAGTGAAAAAGAAATTCCACCTGAATATCTGGGATACGAAGCGACTTTTCAAAGACAGCAATTTAATTCGCTGGATGGAAAAACTTTTGATCTCATGTCTCTTAAATCTCCACTTGTCGTTGTGAACTTCTGGGCTTCTTGGTGCATACCGTGTTTGGACGAAATGCCTTCGATGCTAAAATTAAAAAAGAGCCTTTCACCTGAACAGATGAGCATTGTGGCCATCAATACAGATGAAGATGAGCAGTTGAAAAATATTCAGAAAATTCAGCAGAAGTTAAATCTGCAGCAGGATTTTATCATCGTTCCGGATAAAAATGGTGCACTGACTGGACTATATAATATTAACGCAATTCCAGTGACGATTATTTATCTCAATGGAAAAGTCGTTCATACGAGTAATGGACCAATGGATTTTTACACTGAAGAATTTAGAGAAAAAGTTAAGGAATGGTTGCTTTAATTAAAGTTGAGCAGATCCACACGGAGCAAATTTTTCAATCTTACGAATTGTTCCGTTTAAGATGGCATTTCTAGCATCACACTCTGTATAAGTTTGATTATCGTCACCGCAAACCATGAGTGCCTCAGAACATTCGCAATTTCCTTGAACTGTATTC
>CBIHOP010000142.1:0-8035 GCA_966211385.1 uncultured Bacteriovorax sp. | reverse complement strand
TTGTTCAATGAGAAGATGAAAGCGATAAGGTTTGCGAAATCCCCAATAGAAAAAGCGCGCACCAAAAAGCGAAATGGAACCAAGTCCATTCACCATATCAAGAATTTCTGCTCCAAGGTGTTCAACCTTAGAGCGCATAAATGTTAAAACTTTTTCGTTCACAGTATTAGTTTAACCGATAAACTCGGGGAACGCGAGGAAGGAGAGAACAAAAAAGCTCGTAAGGAATGGTTTTTGTTTCTTCAGAAAACTTGAGCAAATCGCCATCTTTTTCGCCCCAGATGGTGACGATCTCGTGAGCTTTGATGTGCCCGTTAGCTTCTTTCGGAAACAGAACTTGAATCATATCCATGTTCACGCGCCCGGTGATCACACCATCAAAACCTTTGTGATGAATGTGCGCTCCACCATATCGAGTAGAAAAGCCATCTCCGTATCCAATCGCTAGGACGGCAACAACTCCATCATGCGGGCAAGGTGTTGAGTTGTAACCAATCGGATCGCCCGCTTTAACTTCAAAAGTTCTTAAGATGTAAGTTTCTAAACGCGAAACAACTTTCCCATTGAAATGCGAAAGATTAGAAAATTCTGAATTGAGCGACGAAGGGCCATACATCATCAGACCTGGACGAATGTGCGTATCTGTCGATCGCATACCTGTCTTCTGTTCCGTTGCTCCGGAATTTGATTGTGACGTTCGTTCAAGAGTAATTCCGTTGTCGCGGAAATATTGTTTGATTTCGGTAAAGCGCGTTCTCTGGAAGACGTTGCGCTCATTTGTTTCCATAGGAAACGAAGCATTCGCATAGTGAGAAATGAGATGATGAACAGAGTTGCGTCCGTGTTGTTTTAACTTCGCCACAATTAACGGAGTGTCGTTAGGATCAAGTCCTAACCTATTCATCCCTGTATTAAATTTCAAACAAATCGGAAAATGACGGAACTCCGGCGTGTGGAGAATGTAATCGAGTTCACTCACGTTAGAAATAACCGGAATGATCCTGCGTTTTAAATAAATATCTGCATTTTCCAAAAGCTCTAATTGAATATCGGAGAAAACATAAACATCAAATTCAAGTTCATTGAGTTCTTCACGAAGCTTGAGGGCCTCAGAGATCGTCGCGCATCCAAACTCTTTAATTCCTAATTCGGTAATGGCGTATCGAACGACTGGAATCATTCCATGTCCGTAACCATCGGCCTTCACCATGAAAAGAATTTGGGATTCGGGAGCAATTTTTTTGATTTCACTTACATTATGAGCAAGATGGTGAAGATTCACCACCAGACGACTTCTAAATTTCATATTCCATCAACCTACATGTCTAACTGGTTTTTCGGCGCCACAATCGACCATGCTTGTGGTTTTGTCACGCCTTCGCGCACTGGATTTTCTCCATTCTGCGTCTTACTTAAATACGCATACGCTGAAAGCGGAATCATTCCGACTTTTGGACGGATGACCTGAGTTAATACTGATTCCGAATCTTCAAAGTACTTCCAATAAGAAAACTTTGCGGCGAAATCTTTTAACTCTTCGAAGAAGAAATCCAAATCCTGCGGCTTCACAATGAAGGCAAAATTCTGGACACCATATTCGAAAACGCGAAAATCAACTCGCGATTGCACTTCTAATTTTCCGATGAACTCTTTTTCAAAACGCGACCAGAAAAATCTGTTCGACGTCTTTTTCATGATGACGTTAACAAGATCTGAAAGATCAATGTTCACCAAGCGCACATCAGTTTTATTTTGACCAAAAAGAAATTGATCCAAGAAACTCATTGCTTCAAAAGCAGAAGTGAATCTTTTTTCAACCGGTCTCTCTGTCACCATTTTATTTTGTAAACTTGCGTAGAAACCATTGAGATAAGCTTCGAGTAAATTCCAGTCGAAGTTATTGTAAAAAGTTTCGTTGCTTGATTTTACGAAAAGGATTTTATCAGGACGTGCTTTTGTTCCTTTGATGAGCAGTGATACGAGATCGCTTCCCATGATATCAATCGCGACTTGTGAAGCCATATTTTGAGCGAAAGCTTCAATTCCGTTTGTGCAGGCCTGACCTAACCACAGTGAAGGAATAGTTCTGAACTTGGGAACGTAAGAAAGCGGCGAATGAAGTTTTTGTCCATTGAAAGACAATTCCATCATTGCAAATTCTTCGATCTCATCGATGCCCTGGAAAACTTTCTCGAGTGCTTTGATGAAATCAGTCTCGCCTCTCAATTCTTCGAAATCGAGGCAAACTTTTTTAACCATGGATTGATATTGATCAGATTGAACCATTAAACGTTTTTCAACTTCCAATTGCTCAATTTGTTCACGTTGAGAGTTGTTGAGAACTTTCAACATTAAATTATTTTGTTCCAGGGCCATCGTTTTATTCAAACGTTTCAAGATTGCTTTAAGTGCACCTTCGTAATGAGCTGATTTTTTCAGCGTCCCTAAATGAAACAACTGATGAGTTGAAACAAGAAGCGGTTCTGTTTTTTCAGAGTAGTAAAAAAGAAGAGGCATTTCTTCATTAACGACGGCCGGATGATCATGAAGAACAAGATTTCCTTCACTCATCATTTTAACGTCAACAATACAAAGCGCAGGCAGACGTTCAAGAGTTCCACTCCAAAAAGTTTTTAGATCTTCATAAAAGTGTGGAATGATCCCAAGTTTTTTGAACACGGCCGTTAATTCACGGACCTCGCCGAGGTCGTGCATTAAAAGTGCTACTGAAATTTTAGAATCGCCCATGACGTCGTCCTATGGTTTTTGTCCTCTTAAAGTATGCACTAAAGAGAGAATGCCATCAATCCCTTTTATATTTTCGATTTCCTCTGGGGTGAGGATGAGGTCAGCCTTTTGATAGTTCAGCAATCGATCGGCGTGTAATTTTTTCAAATCGGCGGGATTTAAGTCGAGCATAGGACGATTCCGGTCCCCTTGCACTCGGGAGAGACAAATTTCTAATGGAACATCTAGAAAAACTAATTTCGTTTTAGGTTGCGATTTTAACAAATGGCGAACGGGTGCGGACTCTAATGTCCCTCCCCCTAGAGCAATTATTTTCGACTTTGGAGAATAAAAAAGCTGCTGCAGACACTGATATTCCATTGAACGAAAGCGCGGTAGTGAATTTTCTCTGATCCAATCTCCTAAGGCCGATCGTTCAATGTTGAGCTCCCGACTGATCTCGTGGTCGAGATCATGAGTCTCCCACCCGGGCATCGTTCCAGTCAGTTTTTGAAGAAGGGTCGATTTTCCCGATCCCATGAATCCAGCAATGAGAATATTCATGCTTTTGATTGTACTTTTTATTTGAAGAGAGTTAAATCTCTAATCCTTATGAAAATTAACACTCAATTAGATCCGATCATTGCGATCAGCAAATACAGTCATGACATTATCGAGGACTACGAACTCGGGGAAAACGTTCCTTGGGTTAAAGATCTCCTCGTTGAATTAGAAGAACAATTAGACGCTGAAGACGAACGTCCGGCCGGCGATATTGCTTTAAAACTGCAGATTACCCGCAAGACGAATAATTTTTTGGGTGATCATTTAATTGTTCATGGAGATGTGAATACCCATTTTCACCAACCGTGCGGACGATGTTTAGCTCCGGTAGCTGTTCATTTGGAAGTGCCATTTAACGCAGCATTCCTACACGACTCTAAAGAAAAATTACCTGAATATGCAGAGGCCACCACTGTGTTTGCCGACAATCAGGAAATGGAACTTTATTTCTTCCATAAGGGCATGGCAGATTTAAAGGAAGCCATTCACGAGCAGATCTTTATTGAGGTCCCACCGTTTCCTCGATGCGAGGGCGAGTGTAAAAATCCGGTGCATTTTTAAGGTGCGCTAGGCGTTATCTGGCAAAAGTACTTGCCGAAGCGCGCTTTCTCGCGTAAAGATTATCCCTCATATTCAAAAAGTTGAAGTTATTAAGCAGCCCCGGAGTATAAGATGGCAGTTCCTAAGAAGAAAAATTCAGTTTCAAGAAAAGGTTTAAGAAGAGCTGGTCAACACCATAAACTATATAGAAAACACCCAATGGCATGTTCAAACTGTGGCGCTCACGTAATGCCTCACACTGTTTGTGCTGGTTGCGGACACTATAAAGGAAAAGTGATTGCTCCTGTAAAAACTGAAGCTGCTCAAGCAACTGCAGAATAATCAGACCTCACTTTGCATTTTAAAAATTAATCAATGCCCTTATGTTACGCCCTAGTAGTAGGAAGTAAAATAAGGGCTTTTTTTTTGGACAAGACTTATGAAAACTTATGAAGCAAAAGTCCTCGGTACCGGGATGTACGCCCCAAAAAAAGTGATGACGAATTTCGACATGGAAAAAATTGTTGAAACAAGTGATCAATGGATTTTCGAACGCACTGGTATTCGTGAACGCCGAATCTGTTCAACAGAAGGCGGAGAATTTCCTACAGACATGGCCCTCTATGCAACTCGTGATGCTTTAAAAGCGGCCAATCTCCAACCAAACGATATCGATTTTATTATTTTTGCGTCGGTTACTCCGGACGTAAAACTTCCGAACTCTGCTTGTATCCTGCAAGTAAAATTAGGAATCACCAATAACTGTACTTGCCTCGACATTTCAGTGGCGTGTTCTGGTTTCGTTTACGGAGTAAACATGGCCAATTCATTCATTAAAACTGGTATGGCAAAAAACGTTCTCGTTGTAGGAAGTGAAATGCTTTCTCGCGAAGTAAATTGGAAAGATAGAAACTCATGCATTCTTTTCGGTGATGGTTGCGGGGTTGCGATCATTGGTCGCGCAGAAGAAGGATCAGAGTCTAAAATTCTCTCAACTATTTTAAACTCAGATGGAACAGGCGGAGAATATTTCGACCAACCAATCGGTGGTGCCGTTACTCCTATAACTGCTCAACACATTATTGAAGGCTCACACTTCATGCAAATGAAGGGTAAAGAGATGTTCAAAGTGGCAACTCGAACGTTAGCTGAAAACGGCCGCAAAGTTCTTGAAATGGCCGGCATGAATAAAGAAGACATCGACTGGGTTGTTCCTCACCAGGCCAACATCAGAATCATTGAAACGACAGCTAATCTCCTTGGGATGAGCATGGAAAAAATGATTGTGAACATCGATAAATACGGAAACACTTCAGCGGCTACAGTGCCCATTGCTTTTCACGAAGCAATCACTGACGGAAGAATTAAACGCGGAGACATTGTTCTCTTCGACGCTTTCGGAGCAGGCCTCACAGCTGGAGCGACTCTCCTTAAATATTAAGTTAACCAGGACATTTCAATGACCAAATCGGTAACATTACTTTTCCCAGGACAAGGATCTCAATATGTCGGCATGGGAAAAAACCTTGATCATTCACTCTTCGACAAAGCAAACGCTGCTTTAGGATACGATCTTAAGGCCATCATGTTCGATGGCCCGGAAGATGATTTAAAACTTACGCAAAACACGCAGCCAGCGATTCTCAATCACAGTGTTGCTCTTTTTCATAAAGTAAAAACACTTCTTGATTCTAAAGGAGTAAAAATCGATCGCGTGCTTGGTCACTCGGTTGGTGAATATGCAGCTCTTGTTGCTGCTGGTGTTCTTTCGCTGGAAGATGCAACGAAGGCCGTTCACCTTCGTGGAAAATACATGCAGGATGCTGTTCCTGTTGGAAAAGGAAAAATGTTCGCCATCATGAAAGTGCCTGCGGATGTGATCGAACAAGCATGTAAAGTTTCTTCACAACTTAACTCTGAAGTTATGCCGGCAAACTATAATGATCCTTCTCAAATTGTTATCAGTGGTGAAAGTGAAGCGTGTCTTCGCGCTGTAAAATGGCTGGAAGAAAATTACAAAGAACCTCACCGTGCAGTTGAACTTAATGTATCGGCGCCTTTCCACTCATCTCTTATGAAACCAGCGGCGGATAAATTGCTTGCTGCTTTTTCTGAATTTAAGTGGAATAAAAATACAATTCCGTACATCGCCAATATCGATGCTACTGAATACGCAGCTGGAACAGAGACAGATAAAATTATTCACAATCTTTATAAACAAGCTGATGGGCCAGTTCTCTGGACTCAATCAATCGAGAAGCTTCCAAATGACACGCTCTGCTTGGAAGTTGGTCCTGGCCGAGTTTTAATGGGACTCGTTCGAAAAATTAATAAAGACATTAAAGTGATCTCTTTAGATAAAGAAGAATCATTCAATGAACTAGCGGAGATTTTATGATCGCAACATATTCTGATTTAAAAGATAAAACAGTTCTTGTGACTGGAGCTTCACGCGGACTCGGTCGCAAGATGGTTGAAGTTCTCGCTCAGCAAGGAGCTCATGTTGTTTTCAATTACCGTGGTGATGAAGCGGCAGCGATGAAACTAGCTGATGAATTAAAAGCAGCAGGCGCTTCAAAAGTCACTCCCCTTCTTTTTGATGTGACAAATACAGCGCAAATGAAAGAAGCCGTTGAAAAATTTGTTGAAGCAAATGGACCGATTACAGGCCTAGTAAACAATGCTGGTATTTCAAAAGACCAAATCGTTTTACGTATGAAAGAAGAGGATGTTGTTCAAACAATTAACACCAACCTCACAAGTGCAATTATGCTTACTCAAATTCTTTCACGTAGTTTTTTAAAAGCAGAAAACGTTTCTGTGGTGAATATTTCTTCAATCGTTGGATTGATGGGAAATGCTTCACAAATCGCTTATTCAGCTTCTAAAGCGGGTCTCATTGGCTTTACAAAATCTTATGCCAAAGAACTTGCCTCTCGTAATGTCCGATGTAACGCTATTTGTCCAGGATTCATAACTACTGATATGACACATGCCCTGGATGAAAAAGTAAAAGAGGCATATTTAACGTCAATTCCACTCAAACGTATGGGTGAAGCCGATGAAGTAGCGAACTTGGTTTGTTTTTTATTGAGCAAAGCATCGTCATATATCACTGGAGAGACGATAAAAATTGACGGTGGACTCTATATCTAATAAAACTATTACTTAAAATTTTGATTTAATATCTTCAGGAGTTTTTTAAATGAAAGACAAGGTCATTAAACTTATCAGCGACGCTACAAAAATCGATATCGCTAAGATCAATATGGAAACTAGCTTCGTTGACGATCTAAACCTAGACTCTCTAGACATCGTAGAACTTATGATGAAAATGGAAGATGAGTTTGGTGTAGAAATTCCGGAAGAAGATGCAGAAGGTCTTAAGACTGTTAAAGACATCGTGACTTACTTAGAAAAGAAACAAGCCTAAATATCAAATTGAAGGCCCCTAACGGGGCCTTTGTTGTTTTAAGGAGCACAAATGACAAGTGCAAATATAAGCCCAAACACAAAAGTTATCAATCGTGTTGCCATCACTGGGATGGGAATGATCAACGGTCTCGGACACAACCTTAAAGATGTCTGGGCAAACGCTATCGAAGGAAAATCGGGCGTCTCTCTTATCGAACAAATCGATACAGAACTACTCACTACAAAATTCGCCGGTGAAGTTAAAAACTTTTCACTCGCTGAAAATATCTTAGATGCAAAAGAAGCAGCTAAGTACGATCGCTTTGTCCACTTCGCTGTTCACTCAACAGACGAAGCACTTCGCGATGCTGGTCTTATGGATAATCGTCCATACGCGATGGAGAGAATCGGTTGTATTCTCGGGGTTGGTATCGGTGGATTTCCTGAAATCGAAAAAACAGCTAAGACAATGTTTGAAAAAGGACCTCGCAGAGTTTCTCCATTTTTCATTCCAGCTATCATTCCCAACATGCCAGCAGGATTAATTCCGATTCGCTACAATTTAGGCGGACTCAATTATTCAATCGCTTCGGCCTGTGCTTCAGCTGCTCACGCAGTCACAGCAGCTTGTTATGAAATTATGTTCGGTCGACAGGACGTGATGATCACTGGTGGTGCTGAATCTGTTATCTGTAATCTCACGATTGCAGGATTCGGAAACATGAAGGCCCTTTCAAAAAGAAATGATGATCCGGCAACGGCTTCACGTCCATACGATGCTGATCGTGAT